>DASVRK010000039.1:0-1911 GCA_036388655.1 Allosphingosinicella sp.
CGCGGCCCCCTGTGCTGGCCGTGGCGCCGCTTGCCGCGCCGCCGGCCTTGGCGGATGCCGCCCGACCGGTGCCCGCACGCTTGGCCGCGCCCGTGCCTGCGCTCTTGGCGCGGCCGCCGGTCTTCGTCCCGGAGGCGGCGCGGGTCTTGCGTGCCGGAGCCGAAGCGAGCGTCTGACCGCTTTCGCCGTCGTCGTCCGAGCCGCCGCCCAGCACGCGCCGCACCGCGTCGGTGGCGGCGGTGACGATAGCGGCGCCGATCCGGGTCGCGCTGTCGGCCGCGGCCTCGGCATTGTCGGCGGCATCGCGGCCGGCCTGCTTGGCGCTCTCGCGTATCCTCGAGCTCGACGTCAAAGCGGCCGCCGCCGCGACCAAACCGGCCGCGAGCATGTTGCGGGCGACCGGGTTCTGGGCGAGCTCGGCGGCCCGCTGGCCGGCATCACGAAGCGCGGCCGAGACGCGGTTCTCACCGCCGCCGCCGCTGCCGCTGCTGCCGCCGCCCGACCCGCTCGAGGCGCTGCTCTTCCTGGCGCTGCCGCCGCTTCTGGACGCGCCGCTCTTCCGGCCGCCGGTCTTCTTGTCGCCGCCGCTCTTGGCACCACCCGTTTTTGCCTTTGCCATTGCAGTCTCCTGGCTTTTTGTAACTGACGCGTAACAGACGTGCGGACGGGGCAACGGTTCCTTGCCCCGCCGCCCGCTACCGGCGAATGATATTTAGCCCGCTTCTTCCTCGGCCTCGCTCTGCCCGCGATCCTGGTGCGCCTGCTGGTCGCGCAGGAACTCGTCGGCGGCGGGATTGCCGTCCTCCTCGTCAAACTCGCCGGAGCTGCCGCCGTAGCGCTCGTCCTCCGAGCGACTGATGTCGTCGACGCCGCGCCCGCCGCCCTGCGCCTCGTCGAACGCGGCGCCGCGGCCGCTATTGCCGTAGGCCGCCTGCCCCGCCCCGCCCTGCTGGCCCTGGTGGTTGGCCTGGTTCTGGGCATTGCCATAGCCGCCGGTGCCGCTGCTGCCGCCGCCGGCGCCCATGTCGGGCGCTTCGGCGCCGCCGCCGATCTGCTGGCCGCCAATGCCGCCCTGCCCGCTCTGCTGCTGGGCGCGGTTGCCGCCGAACTCGCCGCTCTCGCCGCCCGATTGGCTCTCCTGCAGCTCGCTGCCGCTCATCCCGTCGCGATCCTGTTCCATCATCATGGGTCTCCGTTGTTGCGCTTAATCTGAGATATTCTCGCCGCGGCCGAGATCGTCGTAGCGATAGGGCTCGCCGTCGGGATTGACGCCGGTGGGGTTGGGAGTGGCGACCGGCGCGGGATCGTCGCCGCGGCCCTTCGCCTCCTCCAGATCTTCCGGTATTTCCTTGTGCCGCGCCTCGTCGCTGCCGGGCAGCGGATGGCCCTTGCCCCCGCTTATGTCAGAGCTCCCCATCTCAGACGCCTTCGTCGGGATCGATCGGGCGGTCGACGGCGTCGCTGCGCGGCCGCGGCCCGCCGGCCGGTTCGGAGCCCGAGCCCGCCATCGGATCGCTGTCATAATCCTCGTTGGGATTGCCGCCGCCCCCGGCGCCCGATCCGCTGCCATGAACCTCGCCCGACACCGGGTTGAACGAGGCCGGTTGGCCGCGTTCGGTCTCCTCGCGCTCCCGCTCACGCTCCTGCATCCGCGCCTCCTCGATAGGTGCGGGGTGAACGCGCCGCCGCGCGCTGCCGTTCCGCCGCCGCATCGAACGGGCCAGCGGCCGCACCCGTTTATCGCAGCCCATGGCACCCATCGCGCCGGCGATGCGTTACGTAGCCGGACCAACCCCAATGAGGAGCAAAGTATGTTTGAATCGGATAACCGGGGCTCGGCCGGCGCCAGCCATGACATCAGTGTCCTCAACAGCCTGATCGAGACCACCATCGACAGCGTCGACGGCTATC
>DASVRK010000040.1:0-3265 GCA_036388655.1 Allosphingosinicella sp.
GCAGCGCGCCGGCCTGATCCTCGCGCCCCGCATCTATTCGTCGGGCGAGATCGTCTACGGCGCCCGCGCACCCGGCGCCTACGCCCAGATCGACAATTACAACGACGCGCTCGCCCACGTCCGCCGCCTGAAGGCGCAGGGCGCCCACTCGATCAAGAATTACAACCAGCCGCGCCGCGACCAGCGCCAGCAGGTCGTCGCCGCCGCCAAGGCGGAGAATATCGCCGTGGTCGCCGAAGGCGCGTCTTTGTTCAGCCAGGATATCACCCTCATCCAGGACGGCAACACCACGCTCGAGCACAACATCCCTCAGTCGATGCTCTACAAGGACGTGCTCGATTTCTTCGGCGCGACCCGGGTCGGCTACACGCCCACGCTCGGCGTCACTTATGGCGGCCCGGGCGGCGAGCCTTACTGGATCCAGGAGAGCCAGGTCTGGAAGCATCCCCTGCTCACCCGCCACGTGCCGCGCGAGCAGCTCGAGGAGGAACTGACCCGCGTGGTCAGCGCGCCGGAGGAGGATTATGCAGACCAGGTGAGCGCCCGCACCGCCCGCTTGCTGTCGCAGCGCGGCGTGCCGGTCTCGATCGGCGGACACGGCCAGCAGCAGGGCTTGGCGGCGCATTGGGACATGTGGTCGTTCGCCCGCGGCGGCTGGACCCCGATCGAGGCGCTGGCGGCCGGCACCCGCACCCCCGCCCGCTCCTTGGGCTTCACCGACATCGGCACGCTCGAGCCGGGCAAGCTCGCCGACCTCGTCATCCTCGATGCCGATCCCACCCAGAATATCCGCAACACCGAACGCATTTCGAAGGTGATGCTGAACGGCCGGATCTACGATGCCATGACCCTCAACGAGGAAGTCACCGGCACCCGCCGCCGCCAGCCTTATCATTGGGAGACGGGCGGCACGGCGGCGGCGGCGTCGCAATAAGGCGGGGCCGCCGCGCCGGCTCCCCGGCCGCGGCGGCTCCATCGGTAAATGCCGGCCGATCGATAAGAATTCGGTAAGCAAATCCGGTGCATGCTCCTCCTTCGCGAGCGGGAGAGCGGCGATGGGGATGCAGGACAGGAATCTGGCGCTTGCCGCGAGGATGATCACGCGCACGCAGGAACGGGTGGTCGATCAGCGTTCGGAATCGCGCCGCGACGATGTCGTCGGCCGCGCCACGATCGTCTTCCGCGGCCAGGAATATCTGGTTCCCGTCGTCAACATCTCGTCGCGCGGCACCATGGTCGAAACCGAGATCGTCCCGCGCATCGGCGAAACCATCGTCGTCCAGTTCGAAAGCTGCACCCGCATCCACGCTTTCGTCCGCTGGGTCCGCGACGGCCGGCTCGGCCTCAATTTCGGCCACGAAATCGTGTTGTGTTGAAGGCGCTCCGGATATGATGCTCGCCCAGATCGCGCTCGATCACACCGAACCCCGCCGCCGCGAGCCGCGCCTCGACATCGCGGCCGACATCGGCCTGCGCGAATTCGGCACGACCGGCGTCGAAGCCCGGCTCATCAACCTGTCGAGCCGCGGCTTCATGGCCGAGACCCGCGCGATCGCGAAGGTCGGGTCGCGCGTCTGGGTCACTTTGCCCGGCGGCGCCCGCGCCAACGCGCTCGTCAAATGGGTCCGCGGCGGCCGCCTCGGCGGCGAGTTCGCCGCCCCGATCGATCCGCTCCCCATCTTCCAGGCTCAGGGCAAGTCCAAGATAGGCGGCTAATTCCTCCCCCGGCTTTCCGGGGGAGGGGGACCGCGCGCAGCGCGGTGGAGGGGCCACTTCCTCCCCTGCCTTTGCAGGGGAGAGGGACCACGCGCAGCGTGGTGGAGGGGCAATCCTCGCCCAAACCCGACCCCCCAAACCTCCCGCTCACCGCGTCCCCAGCGCCTTCAGCACCTCGGGCACGATCCCGCCCACCATCCGCTTGATCCCCTGAAAATTGGGGTGGACCCCGTCCGGCAGGTTGAGCCCCCTGATGCCGGCCACGTTGGCGAGGAAGAAGGGATAGAGGCTGGCCTGGTATTTCTGCGCGAGCTCGGGGAAGATGCGGTTGAACTCGGCTCCGTAATTGGCGCCGAGATTGGGCGCGGCCAGCATGCCGGCGATCAGCACCGGGATCTCGCGCCGCTTCAGCTCGGCGATAATCGCCTCCAGCTCCGCGCGCGTCTGGCGCGGCGGCAGGCCGCGCAGCATGTCGTTGCCGCCGAGCGCGACGATCGCCAGGTGCGGCTTCTCGTCGAGGCTGTCGAGCGTCCAGGCGAGCCGCGCCCGCCCGGCCGCGGCGGTGTCGCCCGACACGCCGGCGTCGGTGACGAAGGCGGGCACGCCGTTCCGCCGCAGCGCGGCCTGGAGCTGCGGCGCGAAGCCCTGCCCGCGCGGAAGCCCGTAGCCGGCGGTCAGACTGTCGCCGAACGCCAGGATCCGCACGTCCTCGGCCGCCGCCGGCGCCGCCATTCCGAGCGTCATGAGCAGTGCCAGATAGACAAACAGGCGGCGCGCCCCATATGCGACCCATAACGGCATCGGAATATTTCTCCCTTCATGAACTCGCCTCATATCGTCATCGACGCCTCCAATGTCACCTTGGGGCTGGGCAGCGGCGCCGCCCGGGTCGAAATCCTGCGCGGCATCGGCCTTCAAGTCGCGAGCGGCGAAAGCGTTGCCTTGCTCGGTCCTTCGGGCAGCGGAAAATCGTCTTTGATGGCGGTGCTGTCGGGGCTGGAGCGCGCCACCTCCGGCACGATCCACATCGCCGGCGCCGATTTCACCACGCTGGGCGAGGACGATCTCGCCCGCGCCCGCCGCGGCCGCATCGGTATCGTGCTCCAGGCCTTCCACCTGCTCCCGACCATGACCGCGCTCGAGAATGTCGCCGTGCCGCTCGAGCTGGCGGGGCAGGAGGGCGCCTTCGACATCGCCGCGCGCGAGCTCGAAGCGGTCGGCCTGGCTGAGCGGCTGGCCCATTATCCGGCCCAGCTCTCCGGCGGCGAGCAGCAGCGCGTCGCCATCGCCCGCGCCACCGCACCGCGCCCGAGCCTGATCTTCGCCGACGAGCCGACCGGCAATCTCGACGTCAAGACCGGCCACGCCATCCTCGACCTGCTGTTCGCCCGCCAGCAGGACACCGGCGCCACCCTCCTCGTCATCACTCACGACCCGGCCCTGGCGGCGCGCTGCGGACGCGTGCTGGAGATGCAGGACGGCCGCATCGCGCGGGATTCGAAGGCGTGAGGGAGGCATCACCTTGCCTCCCTGCCGCGAAGCGGCGGGG
>DASVRK010000041.1:0-7577 GCA_036388655.1 Allosphingosinicella sp.
CCCGGAGAACATTCAATGTCAATGCGCATGCTGATCGACGCGCGCCATCCCGAGGAAACTCGGGTCGCCGTCGCCAAGGGAAACCGGATCGAGGAATTTGATTTCGAATCGGCCGAGCACAAGCAGCTCAAGGGTAATCTCTATCTAGCCAAGGTCACGCGGGTCGAGCCGTCGCTGCAGGCGGCGTTCGTCGATTATGGCGGCAACCGCCACGGCTTCCTCGCTTTCTCCGAAATCCACCCCGATTATTACCAAATCCCCAAGGAGGATCGCGAGGCGCTGCTGCGCGAGGAGGCCGAGCATGCCGCCGAGGAAGAGCGGCTGCGGGCGGCGGAGGACGCGCGCTACGACGACGACGACGATTATGCCGAAAGCTCGGCCGAGCGCGACTCGGACGATATCGAGGAAGTCGGCGACGATGCCGGCGGCCCCAGCGACGACGGGCATGACGACGGGCATGGCGACGACGAGCATGGCGACGACCATGGCGATGACGGCGAAGGCCATGAGGACGAGGAGGGGCGGGCGCCGCCCAAGCCGGAGGCCGCCAGCGGCTCCGAGGAGAATGCCGCCGACGAATTGAGGCGCAAGCGCCAGAATCTGCGCCGCCGCTACAAGATCCAGGACGTGATCCGCCGCCGCCAGGTGCTGCTGGTCCAGGTCGTCAAGGAAGAGCGCGGCAACAAGGGCGCGGCGCTCACCACCTATCTGAGCCTCGCCGGCCGCTATTGCGTGCTGATGCCCAACACCAGCCATGGCGGCGGGATCAGCCGCAAGATTTCGAACGGAGCCGATCGCAAGCGCCTGAAGTCGATCATGACGGAATTGAACCTGCCGCGGACGATGGGCTGCATCGTGCGCACCGCCGGCCTCTCCCGCACCAAGACCGAGATCAAGCGCGACTTCGACTATCTCGCCCGGCTGTGGGACGAGATCCGCGAGCGCACCCTCGGGAGCTCCGCGCCGGCTTTGATCTACGGCGACAGCGACCTCATCAAACGCGCCATCCGCGACATCTACAATCGCGATATCGACGAAGTGCTGGTCGAAGGCGAAGAGGGCTATCGTGCCGCCCGCTCGTTCATGAAATTGCTGATGCCGAGCCACGTCCGGCGGGTGAAGAGCTATGCCGACCCGGTGCCGCTGTTCCAGCGCTTCGGCGTGGAGGACCAGCTCAGCGGCATGTACCAGCCGCTCGTCCAGCTCAAATCGGGCGGCTATCTGGTGATCAACCCGACCGAGGCTTTGGTGTCGATCGACATCAACTCGGGCCGCTCGACCCGCGAGCATAATATCGAGCAGACCGCTTACGCGACCAACATCGAGGCGGCGCACGAGATTGCGCGCCAGCTCCGGCTCAGGGACATGGCCGGCCTCGTCGTGATCGACTTCATCGACATGGAATCGAACGGCCACGTCCGCAAGGTCGAGAAAGCGATGAAGGAGGCGCTGAAGAACGATCGCGCCCGCATCCAGGTCGGCCGCATCTCCTCCTTCGGACTGATGGAGATGAGCCGCCAGCGGCTGCGCACCGGCGTGCTCGAAGCCTCGACCAAGCCCTGCCCGCATTGCGAGGGCTCCGGCCTGATGCGCACGGCCTCGTCGGCCGGGCTGTCGGCGCTGCGCATGCTCGAGGACGAGGCGGCGCGCGGGCGCGGCAGCCGCATCATCCTGCGTGCCGGGCGCGAGGCCGCGGTCTATGTGCTGAACCGCAAGCGCGCCGAGATCGGCGAGATCGAGGCGCGCTACGGCGTGATCGTCGAAGTGCTGATCGAGGAAGCCCTCGAAGGCGCGAAGATGAGCGTCGAATCGGTCGGCCTGCCGCCGCTGCAGCGGCCGCGGCCGGTGCCGATCGTCGAGCCTTTGATAGATGAGGAGGAGGATCTTCTCGAGGAGGAAGAGGAGGAACTCGACGAGGAGGAAGAGGAAGCGGCCGAAGAGCCCGAGGCGCCGCGCGAGGAGCGCCGGCCGCCCCGTCCCGCCGCCGCCGCCGAGGACTCGGAGAGCGAGCGCGGCCGCAAGCGCCGCCGCCGGCGCGGCCGCCGCGGCGGACGCCGCCGGCCCGGTGAGGAAGAGGGACGCCGCGAGGAAGGCGGCGACGAGCCGCAGGTCGCGGGCGAGGACGAGCGGATCGTAGCCGAGGAAGCCGCGGCCGAAGCGCCGATGGCGGAGGCCGAGCCTGAGCTCGAAGCCCCCACCGACGCCGGCATCGCCGAGGCCCCCGCCGAGGAGGAGAAGCCGCGCAAGGGCCGCCGCCGGCCGCGCGCCCGGGAGGCCGAGGTATCGGCTCCGGCCGCCGCACCGGCCGAAGCTCCGGCTGCTGTCGAGGCCGCTCCGATCGCCGAGGCTGCCCCGGCCGCCGAGGAGGCGCCGGCCAAGCCGCGCCGCAGCCGGCGCAAGAAGGCCGATCCCGAAGCCGAAGCTCCGGCGGAAGCACCCGCGCCTGCCGTCGAGGAAGCTGCTGCGCCGGCTCCCGAGGAGACGGGTGCGCCCGCGGCCGCCAACGACACGGCCGAGGCCGCGCCGGCGCCCAAGCGCCGCAGCCGCGCCAAGAAGGTCGCCGAGGCGCCCGAGGCCCCGGAGGCTCCGGTCCTGGAGCGGGTGGCCGCCGACGGGCCGGACGCCGACGGCGGCGAGGCGGCCGAGAGCGGCCCGCCGCGCCGCGGCTGGTGGCAGCGGACGTTCGGCGCCTGAGCCGGCGCGCGGCCGGGAAGGCGTGCGGCCGCGGCGGCTTTGGCCGCCGCCGCCGCAGCCGGCCCGCCGCCGCGATTTCATCTTCGGTTCATGGGCCGGACAGGATATCTTGCGCTGATGGCTGACGCTTCCCTATCGCGGCTGCGCGAAACCCGGTCCGGCTCGGCCGGCTGGCTCGCCCGGCTGATCCTGTGCCTGACGCTGGCCTTCGCGCTCACCGCCCAGCCGGCGATGGCGCAGTCGCTGCTGCGCGATGCCGAGACCGAGGCCTTGTTCGACGAAATGGCGCGGCCGCTGATCGAAGCAGCGGGGATGCGGCCCGAAAACGTCGAGGTCGTGCTGATCGGCGACAAATCGATCAACGCCTTCGTCGCCGGCGGCCAGATCGTCTACATCCACTCGGGCCTGATCACCGCGGCGGAAAACGCCAACGAGGTGCAGGGCGTGATCGCGCACGAGCTCGGCCACATCACCGGCGGCCATATCATCCGCCTCGGCGAGGGCGCGCGGGTCGCCACCGGGATCAGCATCCTGTCGCTGCTGCTCGGCGCGGCGGCGATGGCGGCGGGGGCGGGCAATGCCGGCACCGCGATCATGGCGGCCGGCCAGCAGGCGGCGATGGGCAAGTTCCTCGCCTTCACCCGCACCCAGGAATCGTCCGCCGACCAAGCCGGGGCGAGCTACCTCCGGAAGGCCGGCATCACCGGCAAGGGCTCGCTCTCCTTCTTCAAGAAGCTCCAGAACCAGGAATTCCGGCTCGCCATCCCCCAGCAGGACAGCTACGCGCGCACCCATCCGCTGACCGGCGAGCGGCTCGCCGCGCTCGAGAATGTCTACACGACCGACGCCGCCTGGCAGAAGCCGGCCGATACCGCGCTTGAAGCACGCTTCCAGCGGGTCAAGGCCAAGCTTGCCGGCTATGTCGACGAACCGCGCCAGACCCTGATCAAATATCCCGAGACCGACCGCACCGTCCCCGGCCGCTACGCGCGCGCTTATGCGTACCACAAGAGCGCCTATCCGGACCGCGCCGCCGCCGAGGTCGACAGCCTGCTCCGCGACTATCCGGACGATGCCTATTTCCTCGAACTGAAGGGCCAGATCCTGCTCGAATCGGGCAAGCCGAAGGAAGCGCTCGAATCGCTGCGCAAGTCGGTGCGGCTCGCGCCCAACCAGCCGCTCATCGCCTCGACGCTCGGCCATGCCTTGATCTCGACCGAGGACGCCAAGAATTTCGCCGAGGCCAAGCAGGTGCTGCGCGCCGCGGTCGGCCGCGACAATTCGAACCCGTTCGCCTGGTACCAGCTCGGCATCGTCTACGACCGCGAGGGCGATCCGGCGCGGGCGGCGCTCGCCACCGCCGAGCGTCACAGTCTCGAAGGCAATCCGCTGCAGGCGATGGCCAGCGCGCAACTCGCCATGGCGGGGGTGAAGCCGGGCACGGCCGACTGCCTGCGCGCGCAGGATATCGCCATGGCCTCGCGCGCCTCGATCCTCCAGAACCGCAGGGAATCGACGGAGGAATCGCGCGTCGCCAAGATGATCGAGCGCAACGAGCGGCGGAGCGGCGCGCCCTCGATGGCGTGCGGCGGCGCTTGACCGGCAGGAACCTGGCGATCGCGGCGGGCGCGGCCGGGCTGCTGGCGGGAGCCGGCGCGGTCCTCCTCGCGCGCGGCGGCGGCGACGGGCTGGTCGGCGGCGAGCGCGCACAGGTCGAGGCGACGGTGCGCGATTATATCCTCGCCAATCCCGAGATCATCCCGGAAGCGATGAAGCGGCTCCAGGACCGTCAGCTCGGCAAGGCGGTCGCCGACAATCGCCAGGCGTTCGAGACGCCGTTCGGCAGCGCCTGGGCGGGGGCCGAGAACGCCGACGTCGTGCTGGTCGAATTTTACGATTATGCCTGCGGCTATTGCCGCAAGACCGTGTCGGACCTCGAGCGTCTGCTCGCCGAGGATGACGGCCTCAAGGTGGTGTGGCGCGAGCTGCCGGTGCTGGGCCCGGACAGCGAGGCGGCCGCCATGGTCAGCCTCGCCGCCGCGCGCCAGGGCAAGTTCAAGGCGTTCCACAACCGGCTGTTCGCGGCCGGCCGGCCGAGCGCCGAAGCGGTCGGCGCGGCCCGGGCGGCGGCCGGCGTGGCACCGTCCGAGGCACCCGATTTCCGCACCGAGATCGAGCGCAATTACGAGCTCGCCCGCCTGATCGGCGCGACCGGGACGCCCACCTTCGTCGTCGGCGACAAGGTGCTGCAGGGCGCCGTCGGCTACGACGCGTTGAAGCAAGCCATAGCCGACGCGCGGGGCGGTTAGTCCGAGACGCCCACCGTCATCCCAGCGAAAGCTGGGATCTCACTTCTTCTTCCCACACCCGATCAAGGAAAGAGAGTTTCCAGCTTTCGCTGGAATGACGAGGCCCTGGCTCCGCGCAAGCCGCTCAGCCCGCCGCCGGCGCGCCCTTGAACCCCTGCGCCACCACATACCATTCCGACGAGCCCTTGCGGCTGGCGGGCGGCTTGGCGTGCTTGACGGCGGTGAAGTTGCGCTTGAGCTCGGCGACCAATTGCGCGTCGGCGCCGCCGGCCAGCACCTTGGCGACGAAGGCGCCGCCGGGGCGGAGGATCTCGGTCGCGAACAGCAGCGCCGCCTCAACGAGGCCCATGGTGCGCAGATGGTCGGTCTGCGGATGGCCGACCGTGTTGGCGGCCATGTCGGAGAGGACGAGGTCGGCCGGCCCGCCGAGCGCCTCGCGCAGGCGGCCGGGCGCGCTTTCGTCCATGAAGTCCAGTTCGAGGATGGCGACGCCCTCGATCGGATCGGCGGGCAGCAGGTCGATGCCGACCACCGCCGCCTGCGGCGACTTTTTCCGCACGACCTGGCTCCAGCCGCCCGGCGCGATGCCGAGGTCGACCACCCGCTTCACGCCCCTCAAAAAACCGAACCGCTCGTCGAGCTCGAGCAGCTTGTAGGCGGCGCGGGAGCGGTAGCCCTCCGCCTTGGCGCGCTTGACATAGGGGTCGTTCAACTGCCGCTCGAGCCACCGCGTCGACCCGACCTTGCGCCCCTTGGCCGTCTTGACGCGGGTCCGAAGGCCTTTGTCCGAACTCATATGGGGTGGCCGTCGCGGGCCATCAGCGAGCGCAATATGCCCTCGCGAATGCCGCGATCGGCGACGCCCAGGGTCGCGGCCGGCCAGATGTCAAGGATCGCTTCGAGGATGGCGCAGCCGGCGACCACCAGGTCGGCGCGCTCCGGCCCGATGCAGGGAAGTTGCGCGCGCTCCTCGATCGACATGCGCGACATCATCCGGCTGATCTCGCGCATCGAATCGGCCGGGACGAGCAGGCCGTCGACCGCGCGCCGGTCGTAGCTCGGCAGCGCGAGATGGACGCTGGCCAAAGTGGTGACAGTGCCGCTGGTGCCGAGCAGTCGGATGTCGTCCTTCTCCTTGGGCAGCAGCTCGGCGAAGCGGCGGAAGGCGTGGCGGACGCGCTCGCGCATCCGGACGTAGGCGGCGAGCCGCTCGTCGGCGTCGGCGAAGTCGCGCCCCTCGGCCTCGGTCAGCGAGACCACGCCCCAGGGCGCGCTCCACCAGCATTTGATGCGCGGCGTCTCCTGGCCGTCCGTGTCGACCAGCACCAGCTCGGTCGAACCGCCGCCAATGTCGAAGATGAGCGCCGGCCCCTCGCCGGGCTCGAGCAGCCGGTGGCAGCCGAGCATGGCCAGCCGCGCTTCCTCCTCGGGCGCGATGATGTCGAGCGCGATGCCGGTCTCGCGGTGGACGCGCTCGACGAAATGGCGGCCGTTGACGGCGCGGCGGCAGGCCTCGGTCGCGACCGAGCGGGCCAGCGAGACGCGGCGGCGGCGCAATTTGTCGGCGCAGACCGACAGAGCCGACAAGGCGCGGTCGATCGCGGCGTCGCTGATCCGGCCGCTCGCGGCGAGCCCTTCGCCGAGCCGGACGACGCGCGAAAAGGCGTCGACGACGACGAAGCCGTCCTCCGACGGGCGCGCGACCAGCAGCCGGCAATTGTTGGTGCCGAGATCGAGCGCGCCATAGGTGTGACGGGTGGGAGGCCGCCGCAAAGCGGGGTCCGCGGGGGCCGCATGGGCCGGGAAAGGGGCCGGCGCCTGCGGAGCCGTGGCGGCAATCTGCGCCATGCTCTTACACTCTTATGTTCTCGTTCAGGCGGCGACACCGCCGCTTTGGCTTGGCGCCTGCTTAGCGCGAAACCGCTTTTTCGGCAAGCGGCCGGGCCGATGGCGCGCCGGCGGCGGATAGGGTAAGGCCGAGTCCGTCCATCGAAAGGAGCGGCGCGCATGATCCGAAGGCGTCTCGGAATGCCTCTGGCGGCCTGCCTCGCCGCCTGCCTCGCCCCCTGCCTTGCCGCCGCCGCGCCGGCACCGCCGGCCGCGCCGCCCGGCCCGGCGCCGGCGGCGGGCAGCTTCGAAGCGCGGATCCTCGCCGCCCACAACCAATATCGCGCCGCCGTCGGCGTCCCGCCGCTGCGCTGGGAGCCGCGGCTCGCCGCCGATGCCCAGCGTTATGGCGCGCAGATGGCCGCCTCCGGGCAGCTCGTCCATTCGCCGCGCGCCTCGCGGCCGGGCCAGCGCGAGAATCTCTGGATGGGACGGGCGGGCTCCCACAGCGCCGAGGCGATGATCGCGAATTGGGCGCAGGAGCGCAGCGTCTTCCGCCCAGGCATCTTCCCCAACATCAGCACGACCGGCGATCCGGGCGCGGTCAGCCATTATTCCCAGGTCATCTGGCCGGCGACCACCCATGTCGGCTGCGCCGTCAACCGCGCGCGCGGGCGGGACTATCTCGTGTGCCGCTATTCCCCGCCCGGCAATATCGACGGCCAGCGGGTCGGCTGACGCCTATTG
>DASVRK010000042.1:0-5984 GCA_036388655.1 Allosphingosinicella sp.
CTGCGCTGCTCGCTCTGCGCCGACCACACGGCCGAGCAGGTGACCCATATCCTCGACCGCTTCGAGACCGCCGGCCGCGCCACCGGCTGCATCGTCTGATCCCGTCGCACCGCGGCGCTACGGAACTATCGTCGTGAACAAATAGACCGCGAAGATCACCAGGTGCACGCCGCCTTGGAGGACGGTGGTGCGTCCCGTCCCCAAGGTGAGCGTCGACACGATCAGCGTGAGGAAGAGCAGCACGGTGCTTTTCGCATCGAGCCCAAGCGCGATCGGCAGGCCGGCCATCAGCGACAGCGCGGCCACCGCCGGGATGGTGAGCCCGATCGTCGCGAGCGCGGAGCCGAGGCCGAGATTGAGGCTGGTCTGGAGCCGGTTGGCGAGCGCCGCCCGCAACGCCGCGACGCTTTCGGGAAGCAGGACCAGCGCGGCGATGATCACGCCGACGATCGCCCGCGGCGCACCGGCGGTCGCGACGGCGGCTTCGATCGGCGGCGCGAGCGACTTGGCGAGCAGCACCACGGCGCCGAGGCAGGCCAGCAGCAGGACGCCGGACAGCAAGGTCTGCCGGCTCGAGGGCGGCGCGGCATGGATCTGCTCGTCCGCGGCCAGCGCCCTGTCCGGCAGGAAATAGTCGCGGTGGCGGACGGTCTGGACCGCCACGAAGGTCGCATAGAGCAGGAACGAGACGACGGCGACGAAACCCAGCTGCGACGGCGAATAGACCGGTCCGGCCTCGCTCACGGTGAAGTTGGGAAGGACCAGGGTCAGGACCGTCAGAGCGCAGATCGTCGCCAGCGAGGCGCTGACCCCGGTCTGCTGGAAGATCTGTTCCTTGTGCCGGATGGCGCCGACGAAGATGCACACCCCCACCAGCCCGTTGAGGATGATCATCACCGCGGCGAACACGGTGTCGCGGGCCAGCCCGGCCGCGCCCTCGCCCGCCGCCGACATCAAGGTGAGGATGAGCCCCAGCTCGATGATGGTGACGGCGATCGCCAGCAGGAACGTCCCGAACGGCTCGCCCACCTTGTGCGCCACCACTTCGGCGTGGTGGACGGCGGCCAGCACGGTCGCGATCAGCACCATGGCCAGGATCAGCGTGGGGATCGACGCGCCCAGGCCGACGCTCAGCAGCAGCCACGCCGCGACGGGTATCGCCCAGGTCCAGTGTCTGACAGCCGCAGCCATGCCGCGTCTAATAGTGCTTGGGCGGCGGTCGGCAAACGGCACTTTGCCGCTCGTCATCCCGGCCTCAGCGGGCGGGTCCGGTCGCTTCATGGCATTCGGTCGCCCCGATCCATTTGTCCCGATCCACACCTTTCGCCAGCATCCAGACGACCAGGGCGATCAGGTTGAGGAACATCGGCGCCAGCAGGAGGTCCCACGAATAAGCCGGGGCGAGTACCTGCGTGATGGTCTTGGCCACGAAGCCGAGGCCGGCGACTACCATGATCGCGCCGAGGAAGCGCGGCAGATATCCCGATCCGAAGGTCAGATAGCCGCGAAGGATCCACCCGGTGCCGTAGAACAGCATCGAAATCCCGCCGAGCACGCCGTAGAGCGACAGGAAGATGCTCGCCAGCGCCTCGAGCTGACCCTGCGGGAAGGCCGCCAGATAGCCGCTTCCCTTGAGGAACATCGGCGCCGCGAAATATAACAGCTTCGGCACCGCGAACATCGACATCGAGACCAGCCCGAAGAAGGCCGACAGCAGCGCCAGGTCGCGATGCACCGGCTTCAGGAGCACATAGAATAGCCAGGCCAGCACTACGTCGCTGAAGGCTTCGAGGAGGTAGGCCGCGAAGCCCAGCCTGAACAAACCCTCGTTGAGCCTGAGCTGGTCGGCGGTGCTCGCGGCGTCGCCGGTCATCATCAGCGACGGGACGTGCATCTCCCCGAACCAGCCGCCGACCATCGACAGGATCAGGAACAAGGCGACCGCGCGGCAGTAGCTCTTGACGGATGTCTCGATCATCTCCGGCGGCCCCTTTGGCAGCGTCTCGGGGCCAGTCGAACGTCACACGGCCATTGTATTACTAACATAACACACGTCAGGCGAAACGCCAAACCGGGTCAGCGGACCCGATGCTGCCCTGCAGCCGCTTTTAAAGCGTCCTGCTGGGACGGCGGCGCCTCGAATAGCTCGGTCTCATTGCTCCCGCTCTGCTCCATCAGCGACAGCACCATCAGATGGTAGCGCCGATACAGACCCGTGCGGGCATATTCCTCGGCGAGCAGACCGTCGCCCTCGTTCAGCAGGGCCCGGTTGCTCGTCCCGTCGAAATCGCCCGCCTTCGCAACCAGGTCGGCATGGCCTTCGATCAGCCATCGCGGATAGCGCAAGGCCATGAAGCGCCCGAAGCGGCGCGACTGCAGCACATGCGCCGCCTCGTGCGCGATGAAATAGGACAAGGGACGGGCCTCGGCATCGGCGAGCACCGCATCGCCGATCAGCACCCGGTTCGCCGCAGCGTCCGCCTCGCGCAGGTAGATGTTGCGCGTGAACAGCGGGTCCGCCGACCCGCCCACCGACATGCTCCTGGCGAGGAGGAGCAGCCGCCACGGCGAATTGCAGACGAAGACGCGGAACGGCTCGCCCGGACGATAAAGCTCCGACGACCGCAGCCGCCGCTCGGCGTCCTCCACGACCCGCGCCATCGCCGGATCGATCGGGCGGTCCGAGTAGACGGTGAAGGCGCCATAGTCCTTCGAATAGGCGAACAAAGGCTGCGGATACAGAATGGCGGCCGCCACAAGCGCGACGACGCAGCCGAGGGCCAGGGCGATCTTTTTGCGGATAGAGACCGGCACAGCACCTCGAACGGAATGAGCCTCGCTTGCATCCCATGGCCGCGCGGCGTCCGCAATGGCTCGGTCGCGGACATTTGGCGCCAGCGATCTTCGGACTGACCCGCTCCCTAAGAACCAAAAGTCTTTCAACGGGCTGCGGCATTCACTAGGGTGGCCGGCTATGGCGGATGAAGACACTGACGCCGGTCCGGAAGAGGAATCCGGTTCGTGGCGCCGGGGATGGGCGACCGGCGGCGCGATCGTCGCGACCATCCTGCTCATCCTGCTCATCGTGGTCGTCACCCTCTCCAACCGAAATCGCGACGATGCCTTGCGGTGGGAGCGGCACACTTATGACGTAATGCTGCTGACCCGCACCGTCGACGCCACCCTCGCCCGCTCCGAGGCCGCGCTCGGCCGGTTCGTGCTCGACGAGCGGCGCGAAAGCGGCGGCCTCTATTACATGGAGTGGCGCCGGGCCGGCCGGCAGATCGGCCAGCTCTACCGCCTCGCCCGCGATCCCGAGCAGAAGGCGCGGGTCGAGGAGCTCCGCCAACTCTACCAGAAGCGTGGCCAGGAGCTGGCGCCGGCCGCCACCCGCGCCGCCGCCCAGCGCGGCAACGACGCGCTCGCCTTTTTCTACCAGGCCGGCATCTCCGCGACCGGCCCGGCGCTGCGCGACAAGCTCGACACCATCGCCGCCGGCGAGCGCGACAATCTGCGCCAGCGCATGGCCGATACCCGCCTGTTCGCAGAGCAGGCCGACAAGTTCACCGAATGGCTGGCCTGGCTCGGCATCCTGATCGGCGTCGGCGCGATCGGCCTCGGCCTCTACGCCTATCGGGCGCTGGCCGACCGCGTGCTCGCCCGCCAACAAGCCGACAGCGAGGCGCACCGCGCGATGGCGCTCGAGCGGGCGGTGCAGGACCGCACGCGCGAGCTTCGCGACGCCAACGAGCGCCTGCGCGCCGAAGCGGCCGAACGCGCCGCCGCCGAGGCCCAGCTCCGCCAGGTCCAGAAAATGGAGGCGGTCGGCCAGCTCACCGGCGGCATCGCCCACGACTTCAACAACATGCTCGCGGTGATCGTCGGTGGCCTCGATCTAGCCAAGCGCAAGCTTCGCGGCCCCAAGCGCGACGTCGAATTCCATCTCGACAACGCCATGGAAGGCGCCACCCGCGCCGCCGCCCTTACCCGCCGCCTGCTCGCCTTCGCCCGGTCGGAGGCGCTGCTGCCCAAAGGGGTGGAGCCGGCCGCGCTGGTCGAAGGCATGCTCGACCTCATCGACCGTTCAATCGGCGAGCGCATCGCCGTCCAGACCCGCTTCCCGGACGATCAGTGGAACGTCTTCGCCGATGCCAACCTGCTCGAGAATGCGATCCTCAATCTCTGCGTCAACGCCCGCGACGCGATGAGCGGCGGCGGCCAGCTCGACATCGCGGTCGAGAATGTCGTGCTGCGCCCGGGCGAAATCGGCAACCTCGCCGCCGGCGACTATGTCCGGATCAGCGTCGCGGACAATGGCGTCGGCATCCCGCCCGAGCATCTCGACCGCGTGTTCGAGCCCTTCTTCACGACCAAGCCGGTCGGCAAGGGCACCGGTCTCGGCCTCAGCCAGATTTTCGGGTTCGCGCGCCAGTCGGGCGGCGACGTGGCGATCGATTCCACCCCCGGCGCCGGCACCATCGTATCGATCTACCTGCCGCGCTCCACCCGGAGCGCCGACGCCGCCGACGTGGAGGGCGCCGGCGGCCAGGAGCCGGCGCGCGCGCCCGCCGGCACCAGCATCCTGGTGGTCGAGGACGACCCGCGCGTCAGCCGCTCCACCGTCGGCGCGCTGGAGGAGCTCGGTTATGCCCCCGTCGCCTGCGCCAGCGGCGCCGAGGCGCTCGCCATTCTCGAGCGGGAGGACGGGATCGAGCTCGTCATCACCGATGTGATGATGCCCGAAATGACCGGACCCGAGCTGATCCGGATTGTCGGCGAACGCTGGCCGCACATCGCCATCCTGTTCGTCACCGGCTTCGTCGGCGAGGCCGGCGAGGCCGAGGGGCTGGCCGGCTACGACATCTTGCGGAAACCGTTCACCGTCGCCGCTTTGTCCGACGCCGTCGCCCGCGCGCTCGCCCACCGGCTCAGCGTATCGCACCCCGCTTCAGCAAGCGCGGCAGCAGAGTAACGGCGGCCAGCAGCGGCCAGCGCCGCTGCCACGGCTTCAGCACGATCTGCGTGCCCGCATGCCGGTTGATCTTCCAGGCGATGTAATCGACCCCGCCGGCAAAGGTGGCGCTCGCCTTGGCGAGGCGCACGACCGACAGCGCCTTGCCCTTGCGCTGCATTCCCCGCCAGCGCCGCCGCATCCGGTCGGGCGACGCGATCAACGGCACCTCGCCGCCCGGCCCGACAGCCCTGGAAGCCGCGATCGCGCCGAGCGCCGCCAGCCCGAAGCGCTCGTAACGCTCCGGATCGGCGTCCACGATCGCCGCCGAGCGGTCGGTCCGCTCGGCCCTCAATTCGGCGCCGTAGGTGAGCGAGAAACCCTTCTTCCAGATGTCGAGCGGCGCCACCGGCGCGCGCAGGTCCATCATCGGCAAGGTGAGCTGGAACAGGGTCGGCGCCGCCTCCGCCACCGCCGCCGTCACCCTGCGGCGCGCATCCTCGTCCGCCGCCCAGGCCAGCCGCGACGGCTGCGCGAAACGCGCCCAGACAGAGACGCTGCGCGCGCGCGGCCCGCACTCGCGCTCGAAATCGGCCTCGCTCAGCACCGCATATTTGGCGGCGAGGCCGGCATGTTCGAACGGAAAGACGTTGGGCGGGACCAGCCGGTTGGCCCGCGCCAGCCAGGAGCGCCCGTAAGCCGCGCGATAATCCGACACGATCAGGTAGAAATCGAGCATCTGCCCTTCGAGCGCGGCCGTCCGCAGGCACGACCCGTAGAATAATACCGCCCACGCCGCGCCCGGATAGCGCCCGGCCAGCGCCGCCGCCATCGCGGCGACGCGGGGGTCGACCGGCTCGGCAAGCTCGGCGGCGACCAGCTCGGACAGGGGACGGACATCGCTCACGCCCCCACTCTTAGCGAGGCGGCGGCGGTTGCGGGAGCCCCCCGCCGTCGTCGGCAGGCTCGCTGATTCGGACTAACCTGTATCAGTCTCCGCTCGTCCCGCCCGGCCGCGGCGGCGGGAAAATAC
>DASVRK010000043.1:0-5211 GCA_036388655.1 Allosphingosinicella sp.
ACCATCGACAGCGTCGACGGCTATCGCCGCTCGGCCCAGGAAGCGACCAGCAGCCGGTTCAGCTCCGACTTCCTCGAGCGTGCCAACGAGCGCGAGCAGGTCGTCAGCAAGCTGCGCGACGAGGTCCGTCGGCTCGGCGGCAATCCCGAGGATGACGGCAGCGTGCTCGCCGCCGCCCACCGCGCCTTTCTCGGCCTGCGCGACAAGCTCACCGGAAGCGACGACGCCGCGGTGATCGCCGAAGTCGACCATGGCGAGAGCTATCTCAACGGCAAATGGGAAACCGCGCTTCGCGACGACCAGCTGGCGCCCGAGACGCGCGCGCTGATCCAGCAATGCTACGATTCCGTCCGCGAAGGCCGCGACACCTTCCGCCGCCTCCATGAGGACATGTCGGCATCGACGACGTCCACGACGACCGGCGGCGGCAGCGGCTTCTAAGCCTCGCACCCGACGCAAGACAGGGGCGCGCCTTCGGGCGCGCCCTTTTTTGCTGTCAGGCCGAGCAGGCCTCGATGAGCAGGCGCGCCAGCTTGTCCGGCGGCGGCGGCGCCGGCCCGACGCGCTGCGTGCCGTAAAGGGCGCCGATCTGGGCCGCCTCGCCGAACGCGTCCGCGAACGTCTCCGGCACCGGCCCTTCGGCGGTGACGCCCTCGCTCTGCCGGGTGGGGCCGGCGACCAAAGTGGCCGGTTCCTCGCCGAGCGCCAGCGCAAAGCGGTCCTCGCTTCCAATCGGCGTGAAGCCTGGCACGGCGACGCTCAGCCGCACCGGATCGCCGAGGCAGGCGATGCTCATCACCAGCTTGCCCCCCGGCGCCGTCAGCCGGAGCGCAATCCCCTCCCCGCTCGCCGCGCTCTCCCAGCCGCCCGGCTGCACAGGCGCGGCCGGCGGGACCGGATCGGGAAGGTTCTGCGGCGCCGGCGGCCCGGAAGGCTGCGGAATGCTCGCCGGCTCGGGCGCGGCCGGCGCGGCGGGCACGCCGCCATCGCAGGCGGCGAGCGCCAACAGGGCCAGGATCGGTGCGCGCATCATGGCCGCACAACGGCGCGGCATGAGCCGCGTTCCGGTCAGCGCCCCGAGCGCGTCCACCAGGGGCGGAGCAGGGCGGAGAGCGCGCGGCTGCGAACGAACAGATAGTCGAGGATCTCCGGGCCGGCCTCGGCGCCGAGGGTGCGCTTGTAGCCGCTGTCGCCGGCGCCCCAATCGACCTGCTCGATGCCGCGTTCCGCCGCCGCGGGCAGGCTGCGATAGGCGAGCACCCGGCCCGGGCTGCGCTTGGCGAACGCCTCGTCATAGCTGTTGGCGATGGCATATTTGAGCGTGCCGGCGTCGAGATCGAACGCGAACGCGACAGGCTCGCCGCCGATGGTGAGGATCGCGGCATGGAGCATCGCGGCGATCGCCGGGTCCCTGGCGGCCTCCTCCCAGAAGCGGCGGTGGTGCGGGGCGAGGAACTTGGCGTCGCCGCCCCCGGTCTCTTTCGGGATCCAGCTCCGCGCCTCGACCGAGGCGAGGCTGTCGAAGATTTCGGGCGTCCATTCCGCCCCGGAGACGAACCGAAAGCCGAGCTCGCCCGACTGGCCGAGATGCTTTTCGAAGAAGCGGTTCTTCTTGAGCGTCGACGTGCGCGGCCAGGCGCCGGCGGCGCGCTGCGCGGCCATGTCGAAATGAAAGGCGGTGGCGATGCGCCGGGGAAGCGGTGTCCAGCCGCTCGAGGTGGCGAGCCGGGCCAGGCGGCCGGCGGTGGGATCGTCGGCATAGACGGGGCCGAGCCGCCACACCGGCCCGAGCGCCTGCCGCGCCACCGGGTGCGCGAGCAAGGCGCCGAGCTCGGCATCGCCGGCATCGGCCGCGACCGGGAAGCTGCGATAGGGCCAATAGCAGCCCGGAACCGCTTTCCAGCCGAGCAGCCGCGGCCCGGTCCGGCCGAGCGGCAGAGCGGCGATCAGGCGGCCGTCGGCGCGCCCGGCGAGCAGGGTGGCGGGAGCCTCGGGGCGCGCGGCCGCGAACCAGGCCCGGCGCAGGAACGCATGGCGCGGGTCGGCGCGCCCGGCGACGGCGTCGATCTCGTCCGGAAGCCCGGGGGCGAGCGTCACCTCGACCGCGGGTTCGGCCCGCTTCTTGTCCATCGCCAGTTCGCGCAAAATCACAATTTCCCGGCAGCCATTCGATGGCAGCGTTGGTAGCAGCCAAAAGCTACCATCGCGTAAGCCGCTTGACGCGCCGCGCCCGCCGCCGCTTAACCGCCGCATGACCGGCGCCAGCCTCTCCAACGTTGCCGAGATCATCCAGCTCGCGGTCGCGCCGGTGTTCCTGCTCGCCGGCATCGGCGGCATCCTCAACGTCATCGCCCAGCGGCTGGCGCGGGTGGTCAACCGCGTCCGCGACCTCGAGAAGGACGTGCCGACCGCCGATCCCGAGCTGCAGGCGGCCGAGCTCGGCGAGCTTGCCATCCTCGACCGGCGGATGACGCTCTGCCACTGGTCGATCGGCCTTTCGACCGCGGCCGCCTTGCTGATCTGCCTCGTCGTGATGGTGCTGTTCATCGCCGACCTCGCGGCGCTCGAATTCGCGGTGCCGGTGTCGCTGCTGTTCATCGGCGCGATGGCGAGCCTGACGCTTGGGCTGCTGCTGTTCCTCTACGAGGTCACCGTGGCGACGCGGTCGGTGCGGGTCAGCGACAAGTTCGTGACTCGGCGCGTGCGGCGCCGTGCGCGCTGACGCCGAGCGCCGGCTGCTGCAAGGCGCGGTGGTGCTGGCATCTTTGGTGCCGCTGTCGATGGGCCTGATGAGCGTGATCGAGGGCGCAAGCGTGATCCGCGGCGTCGGCGCGCCGACGACGGATCTCGATAGCCACTTCCGCTACCTCTCCGGGCTGCTGCTCGGCATCGGGCTCGCTTATCTCGCCGCGCTGCCGCGGATCGAGCGCAGCACGACCTTGTTCCGGCTGCTCGGCGGCATCATCCTGGTCGGCGGGCTCGCCCGCTTGCTGTCGCTGGCCGAGGACGGCGCGCCGAGCGAGGGGCATGTTTTCGGGCTGGCGATGGAGCTGGGCGTCGTGCCGGCGATCACATTGTGGCAATCGCGCATCGCCCGCCGCTTTTCCGGACCGGGCAAGAAATGACGATGTGAAAAGACCGCCGGAGCCATGGCCCCGGCGGTCCCTTACATGGTCAGCGGCCGGAAGCTCCAGCCCGGGAGACCATTGAAAAGCTTACGCTTTCATCCCCCGAACGAGCAGAACCGACCCCCTTGCTGAACCATGAGACATCGGATCACCTCCTTTCGCTTGTTGAACACGGACCGATAATGAGTCGGGCCAAGTCCGCGATCAAGTCTTGTATTGAACTATTTTGGCGCTAATCTTCGACCCTTCGCGCCGCCCGTCCGGCGCCCTCCCCCTCAGCTCCGGCAATCCTCGATCACCCGCGCCGGCTCCGGCCAGGACGGGACGACCAGCATCGGCAGCCCCGCCTGCTCGACCGTGAAGCGGCCGCGGCTGAAGGCGATCGCATCGAGCAGCGGATCGCGCGCGGGGAGCGCCGCCGACCCGCCGCTTAGCGCGAGGCTGCGCGACAAGGTCGAGGTGCGGATGGTGATCGCATTGCCCGGCCCGCCGCCGCCGCGCGCGAGCAGCACCTGGCGGCCGGCGCGGTCGCAGCGGACGGTGAAGGCGGGTCCGCCGGCCGCCTGGCCGAACGCCGCCGACGGGCCGGCGCCCTCGGCGCGATAGACCCAGCCGCCCGGCGTCAAGGGCACGTCGCGCCAATCCGCGATCGGCGGCGGCGGCGGCAGCGGACGCGCCGGCTGCGGCTGCGGCGGCCGCGGCTGCTGCTGGGGCGGAGCCGGCGGCGGCGGCCGGCGCTGCGGCGCGCAGGCGGCGGCCCCGGCCAAAAGTCCAAGCACCACCCAATCACGCACTCGCCTCATCGACATCGGCTCCCTCATCGCGGCTGATCAACCGCATGAGCGGCTTTTCGATCCCGCATCAAGCGGCATATCGGGAGATGGGGGCGGATGCGGGGCCGGGGCGGCGGGGGCCGGGGCGGGGGCCGGTCAGCCGGCGACCAGCTTGACGGAGGCGGCCGGCGCCCAGCCGGAGCGGCACGGCCCTTCATAGGCGCGGCGCGACGCGACCGGGGCGGCGACGCCGCAGCGCGGATCGAGCGCGCCGGCCTCGTCATAGACCACCCCCAGCCAGCGCTGGTCGTGCGAGCGGGTGCAGACGAAGAAGCGGCTGGCGGCGGCGATGCTGCCGGTCTGGGCGGCATGGTCGAACGGCGCCGAGCGCACCGGCAGCGTCTCCCCGGCGGCGAGGTTGCGCGGCGTTCCGGCCCCGTTGCAGGCGGCGAAGCTCGGCCCGAGCTCCCCGATCCGGACCGGCGCCGCATCGGCCGCGGCCGGCGTGCGGGCGGTGGCCTCGCCCTCCCGGTCGTCGCGCAGATCCTTGGCGAAATGATCGTCCTTCACCGATTCCCCGCAGCCGGCGAGGGCGAGAGCGAGCGGCAGCAACAGGGCGGGGAAGAGGGCAAAGGAGCGCATCGCCGGCATAGTGGCGCGAACGGCGGGAAAAATCTACGCTTGGCGGCGCGGCCGCGGCCTTGCGATGGCGCGGCGGCCGGGAAGCAGGCGAAGGAGGCGGCGGCGCGGCATGGCGTATTGGCTGATGAAGCGGAGCCCGGCAGCTATGGCTGGGCGGACCTGGTGCGCGACGGCGGCGCCGAATGGGACGGCGTGCGCAACCCGGCGGCGCGGCTCCACCTCAAGGCGATGGCGGCGGGCGACGAGGCCTTCTTCTACCATAGCGGCGCCGACAAGGCGGTGGTCGGCGTGATGCGCATCGCCCGCGCCGCCGCGCCCGACCCCAAGGACCCGGCCTGGGTCTCGGTCCGCGTCGAGCCGCTCCGCCCGCTCCCGGCCCCGGTGACGCTGAAGGCGATCAAGGCCGAGCCGGCGCTGGCGGCGATGGAGCTGATCCGCCAGTCGCGGCTGTCGGTGAGCCCGGTGCGCGGCGAGGAGTGGGAGGCGATTTTGGGTTTGAGCGCCCGAGCATGAAGAAGCTCCCAGGAGAGCGCCAAAGCCGGCGAGCGGCCGTCCGCCGCCGCTCCAAAGACGACAAGATCCGCATGTCCGCAAGCGCATCGCGTCATCTGTGTCATCTTTGGCCGGGGCGGTCGGGAATTTTCCCGAGCCGGTCGGCGAGGCCGTCG
>DASVRK010000044.1:0-10607 GCA_036388655.1 Allosphingosinicella sp.
GGCCGCCGCACCGAAGCCATGCCGGTCGTGTTCAAATCCTCCCCGGGACGGGGAGGGGGACCGCCGCCGCAGGCGGTGGTGGAGGGGGGCCTCCGCCTAGCACAGCCCCCCCTCCACCAGCCTTCGGCTGGTCCCCCTCCCCGTTCCGGGGAGGATTTGCTCCCCTTGGTCACCACTCACCGCGCCGGCCAGCGGGTCGAGATCGCCGCCGCCTGCCCGGCCGCGCGGGCGCTCGGCCTCCACCCCGGCATGGCCGTCACCCAGGCGCGCGCGCTCGTCCCCGCCCTCGACATTCGCGATGCCGAGCCCGCCGCCGACGCCGCCTTGCTCCACCGGCTCGGCCTGTTCGCGGCGCGCCGCTGGACGCCCAAGGCCGCCGTCTCGGACCTGGCCGGCCTCTGGCTCGACCTCAGCGGGGTCGCCCATCTGTTCGGCGGCGAGCGGGCGATGTGCGCCCGTATCCTCCGCTTCTGCGCCCGGCTCGGGCTTGGCGCCCGCATCGCCGTCGCCGGAACGCCCGGCACCGCTCACGCTCTGGCGCGCTTCGCCCCGGGCCCGATCACCCTCTGCCCGGCGGGCGCGGAGGCCGAGGCCATCGCCCCTCTGCCGCTGGCCGCGCTCCGCATCGGGGACGAGGTGCTGAGCGCCGCCCGCCGCCTCGGCCTCGACCGCGTCGGCGATCTCATCGCCATGCCGCGCGGCCCGCTCAACCGCCGTTTCGGCGCCACTTTGCTCACCCGGCTCGATCAGGCGCTCGGCCGCTCCGCCGAGCCGTTCGATCCGATCATGCCGGTCGAACCGCCGGCCGCCACGCTTCGCTTCGCCGAGCCGATCGCCACCGCCGAAGCGATCGAAACCGCGCTCGGCCTGCTGATGGCGCGGCTGATCGAGGCGCTGGCCCGGCGATCGCTCGGCGCGCGCACCCTCGCCCTCCTTTGCGCCCGCATCGATGGCGACGAGCAAAGGGTCGCGATCGGCACCGCCCGCGCCACCCGCGACGGCGGCCATCTCACCCGGCTCCTGGCCGCGAGGATCGACCGGATCGACCCCGGGTTCGGCATCGAGGCGATGCACCTCGTCGCGCTCCGCACCGAACGGCTCGAAGCCCGGCCGATCGAAGGCGAACTGGCCGGGGACAAGCCCGCGCCCGACCTCGCGCCTTTGGTCGACCGCCTCGCCGGCCGCCTCGGCCCCCGCCGCCTGTTTCGGTCGAGCGCGGTCGAAAGCGACGTGCCCGAGCGCAGCGTCCGCCGCGTGGGCCCGCTCGCCCCCGCCGCGCGCTGGCCCGATTGGCCGCGCCCCGTCCGCCTGCTGGCCCCGCCCGAACGGGTCGAGAATGTCGTCGCCCTGCTGCCCGATCAGCCGCCCCGCCGCTTCACCTGGCGCGGCCGGTCGCACTCGGTCGCCCGCGCCGACGGCCCCGAGCGCATCTATGGCGAATGGTGGCGCCACAGCGGCGAGGCCGACGCGGTGCGCGATTATTTCCAGGTCGAGGATGAGGAGGGCCGCCGCTTCTGGCTCTACCGCCGCGGCGACGGCGTCGACGCCCGCACCGGCGACCTCAGCTGGCACCTGCAGGGGCTGTTCGGATGAGGGGGCTAACGCTTGGCGTCTATCGTGGCGACATGCCCGGCCTCGCCATAGGCCAGAATCAGGTGATCGGCCGTGATCAGCGAACAGCTCAATGCTCTGGCCGTCGCCACGATGATCCGGTCGGAAGGATCGCCGTGGATGTCACCCGGCAGCTGCCCGGCATCTATCGCAATCTCGGGCGAAAGGGGAGCAAGCCTGACCCCTTGGCGAAGCACTTCATTCATCCACTCGATGACGGCTCGTCCCAATGCAATGCGCCTTTTGTCCGTCAGCATCGCCGCTTCCCAAAAGCTCATCGGCGAAACCACGCATGCACCTGCGGCAAAGCTTTCCTCAATAAGCCGGCAGGTCTTGCTCCCCAGCTTCTTGTCGCCCTGGCTGAACCAGATCAGCGGATGTGTATCGATCAGGATCACGCCATTCCGGTTCCCGGATCGTCCTCATCCCTGTCGAGTTCCGCATTCCATGGCCCTTCATATACAGGGCTGAACGGGTCCTCGAACCGATATTCCGGGTGCTTGAGGAAACCGAATTTGGTTTCCTTCTTCTCGCGCGGTGGTTCCTTATTTTCGCGCGGCGGATGGAGTTCGCCCACGATCCGGCCGCGCTTGGTAATGGTGACAGACTCCCCGGTGCGCTCAACCTCGTCGAGGATGCGCAGGCAGTGCGCCTTGAACTCGGTCGCGCCGATCATCTTGCCCATGTCGGCCTCTCCTCAACTGGTCACTTCATATAGTCACTTTCCCAGCGCTCCGCAAATCGGGAGGAGAAAACGGACGACATTGGCAAGCCTCAACTTCCTCAACTTATTCGCCCGCGCGGCGCCGGCCGGGGCCGCCTGAGCCATGTATGTCGAGCTTCAGGCCACCACCCATTTCAGCTTCCTGCGCGGCGTCTCCAGCGCGGAGGAATTGTTCTCGGCCGCGGCTTTGCTCGGCTATCCGGCGCTCGGCTTCACCGACCGTAATTCGGTCGCCGGCCTCGTCCGCGCCATGCTCGCGGCCGAGACGACCGGCGTGCGCCTCGTCGCCGGCTGCCGGCTCGACCTCATCGACCCCTGCCCTGAGCAAGGTCGAAGGGGCGCCTCTTTGCTGGTCTGGCCGGAGGACCGCGCCGGCTGGTCGCGGCTCACGCGGCTGCTCACCATCGGCAAGGCCCGCGCGGAGCCGAAAAAGGGCGAGAAGGGCAAATGCTTCCTCCACTGGGAGGATGTCGCCGCCTGGAGCGACGGGCTCGTCGCCGCGCTCATTCCGGGCGAGGCCGACGCCGCCACCGCGGCCGCGCTTGGGCAGCTCAGCGACATTTTCGGCTCGCGCGCCCATCTCGTGCTCTGCCGCCGCCGCCGCCCTGGCGACGCGCTCCGCCTCCACGAACTGGACGCGCTCGCCCGGCATTATGGCGTTCGCGGCCTCGCCGCCGGCGACATACTCTACGATTCGCCCGATAAGCGCCTGCTCCAGGACGTGGTCACCGCCATCCGCCACAAATGCACCATCGACGATCTCGGCTTCCGCCGCGAACGTCATGCCGACCGCCACCTCAAGGGGCCCGGCGAGATGGAGCGGCGCTTCGCCGAACATCCCGATGCGGTCCGCGCCACCGCCGACATCGCCGAGCGCTGCCGCTTCTCCCTGCGCGAGCTCAGCTACCAATATCCCGACGAGATCGTGATGTCGGGCCGCAGCCCGCAGCAGGCGCTGGAGCGGCTCACCTGGGACGCGCTTCACGCCAAATTCCCCGGCGGCATCCCCGAAGCTTATGCGAAGCTCCTGACCCACGAGCTGGGGCTGGTCGCGAAGCTCGGCTACGCGCCTTATTTCCTCACCGTCAATTCGATCGTCGGCTATGCGCGCAGCCAGCAGATCCTCTGCCAGGGCCGCGGATCGGCCGCCAATTCGATGATCTGCTACATCCTCGACATCACCTCGATCGATCCGGTGCAGCACCAATTGCTGTTCGAGCGCTTCATCTCGGGCGAGCGCAAGGAGCCGCCCGACATCGACGTCGATTTCGAGCATGAGCGGCGCGAGGAAGTGATCCAGTGGATCTACGAGACCTACGGCCACCGCCACGCCGCTTTGACCGCCGTCGTCAGCCGCTACCGCACCCGCGGCGCGGTGCGCGAGGTCGGCAAGGCGCTCGGCTTGCCCGAGGATCTGACCGGGGCGCTGGCCGGCCAGGTCTGGGGCTGGTCGAACGAGGGGGTGGAGGACCGCCACCTCGCCGAACTGAACCTCGACGGCCGCGACCCGCGCCTCGCCCTCACCATCGACCTCGCCCGCCAGCTGATCGGCACGCCTCGGCATCTCAGCCAGCATCCCGGCGGCTTCGTTCT
The DNA here is from genome assembly GCA_036388655.1 of Allosphingosinicella sp. Taxonomy (GTDB): domain Bacteria; phylum Pseudomonadota; class Alphaproteobacteria; order Sphingomonadales; family Sphingomonadaceae; genus Allosphingosinicella. Next base: position 3,929 of record DASVRK010000044.1, read on the forward strand.
CACCCGCGACCGCCTCGACGATCTCGTCCCGATCGAGCCGGCGGCGATGGCGGACCGCCGCGTCATCGAATGGGAGAAGGACGATATCGAAGCGCTCGGCTTCATGAAGGTCGACGTGCTTGGGCTCGGCATGTTCGGCTGCCTGCGCCGCGCCTTCGATCTCCTGGCCGAACATAAGCGCATCGAAATCGGCCTGGCCGACCTCCAGGAGGACGATCCTGTCGTCTACGAGATGATCCGGCGCGCCGACACTTTGGGCGTGTTCCAGATCGAAAGCCGCGCCCAGATGTCGATGCTGCCGCGGATGAAGCCGAAGGAATTTTACGACCTCGTCATCGAGGTGGCGATCGTCCGCCCCGGCCCGATCCAGGGCGACATGGTCCACCCCTATCTGCGCCGGCGCGAGGGCAAGGAGAAGGTCGAATATCCTTCGAAGGCGCTCGAGGCGGTGCTGTGGAAGACATTGGGCGTGCCGCTGTTCCAGGAGCAGGCGATGAAGGTGGCGATCGTCGGCGCCGGCTTCACCGCGGCCGAGGCCGACGCGCTGCGCCGCTCGATGGCCACCTTCAAGTTCACCGGCGGCGTCGGCGCCTTCCAGAGCAAGATGATCGATGGCATGCTCGCCAACGGCTATACGCGCGACTTCGCGACACGCACCTTCAAGCAGATCGAGGGCTTCGGCAGCTACGGCTTCCCCGAAAGCCACGCGGCCAGCTTCGCCAAGATCGCCTACGCCTCGTCCTGGATGAAATGCCACCATCCCGACGTCTTCTGCGCGGCTTTATTGAACGCCCAGCCGATGGGCTTCTACGCCCCCGCCCAGATCCTCCGCGACGCCCGCGAGCACGGCGTCGAGCTCCGCCCGGTCTGCATCAACGCCAGCCGCTGGGATTGCACACTGGAAGCTAAAACTCCTCCCCGGAACGGGGAGGGGGACCATGCGCAGCATGGTGGAGGGGCGGCGCAGGCGAAGCCGGAGCCCTATTCCTCGCTTCGCTCGGCCCCTCCCCCACCCTACGGGTGGTCCCCCTCCCCTGCAAATGCAGGGGAGGATTACCTCCCCCTCCGCCTCGGGCTCCGCATGGTGCGGGGCCTCTCGAACGACCATGCCGCCCGCATCGTCGCCGCCCGCGCCGAGGCGCCCTTCGCTTCGGTCGAGGAGGTCTGGCGCCGCTCGGGCGTGCCGGTCGCCGCGCTCGAGAAGGTTGCCGATGCCGACGGCTTCCGCTCGCTCGGGCTCGACCGGCGCCAGGCGCTGTGGCGGGTGCGCGGGCTCGGCGAGACGCCGCTGCCCCTGTTCGCCGCCGCCGACGCGCGCGGCGCCGAGCCGGAAGTGGCGCTGACCCCGATGACCGGCGGCCGCGAAGTGGTCGAGGATTATCGGGCGGTCCAGCTGTCGCTGCGCGCCCATCCGCTGAGCTTCCTGCGCGCCGAGCTCGACCGCCGCCGCATCGTCCGCTGCGCCGACCTCGCCCGCATCAAGGACGGCCGCAAGGTCGAAGTCGCCGGCATCATCCTCGTCCGCCAGCGGCCGGGCTCGACCAACGTCACCTTCGTCACGATCGAGGACGAGACCGGCATCGCCAACGCGATCATCTGGCAGCGCCGCTTCGAGGCGCAGCGCCGCACCATCATGTCCTCCGCGATGGTCGCCATCAAAGGCACGGTGCAGCGCGAAGGCGAAGTGATCCACGTCATCGCCGACCACCTCGAAGATTATACGCCTCTGCTCCACTCGGTCGGCGAAATGCATTTCCCGCACCGCACCGGCCCGGGCGATGGCGCTTCCCATGGCGGCGCGCCCGATCCGCGCGGCGATTGGGAGAAAAGGGTCCGCGACGATTATCACGCCCCCTTCCGGACCCGGCCCGACGCCGACGCCGTCATCCGCCAGAAGACGCGGGATTTTCATTAGCCGCCGGGACCGCTAGGAGCGCCGCATGCGTATCCGTTCGATCCTCCCGCTCTCCGCGATCCTCCTCGCCGCGCCCGCCGCCGCCAAGCCGCCGCGCGAACAATCCCCCGCCCCGCGCGACGTGCTGGCCGAGGTCGGCCTCGGCAATAGCGATCAGGAGCTGGCCCGCGCCGCCGCCGCCGCCGACGCCCATCCGCTCGGCACCCCCCAGAATCCCGTCCGGGTCGGCGGCCCAGCCGGCGAGCGCGCCTATCTCGCCCGGCTGCGCTGCGCCGACGGCTCGCCCCCCGCCATCGGCGCCCGCCGCTCCGCCGGCGTCGCCGCTTTCGGCTCGGTCGCCGGCCTCTATTCGCTCGATTGCGGCGCGGCCGCCCCCGGCAAGAGCGAGCTCGTTATGGACATGTATCATGACGAGCATGTCGAGGTTCGCGCCCCGGCCGGCTTCCGGATCGAGCCCGTCCGCTAGAACAAGCCGAGCCGCCGCACCTCGTCCGCCGCCAGCTCGAGCCCGAACCGTTCGGCCAGGATCCGCCGGTAGCTCTCCGCATCCCCGACTTCGCTGACTTCCCGCGCCTCGCCGCGACTGACGGTGAGCGCGCGGTCCAGCAGCGAGGCAAAGCCGTCCGGCAGCGTCATCGAGACGATCCGCAAGCTGGTGAAGCGCGTATTCGGGCGGGTGGCGGTGAAGTGGTTCGCGACTTCCAGGTCGACCGGCCAGACGAAAGCCTCGGCGAAGCTGTATTGCCGCGTCCAGCCGGGGCCGGCGTCCCGCTCCAGCATCCAGCCATGCTCCCCGTCCCGCACCAGCCGGTGCCTGACCCCGTCCGGAGTGGTGACGGGTTCGTCCTCGGCCAGCCGCAAGGGCGGCGCGTAGCCGCCGCCGAAGCCCACGTCGGCGACAAAGTCGGCGCCGCCCATCCGGACCAGGTTGAGGGTGTGGGTGAGCGGAGGCGTCTCCTCGGCCATCAGCCAGACGCGGGCCAGCAGCGGCCGCGCCTCGTAGCCGAGCGCGCGCAGCAGCCCCAGGAACAGGCTGTTCTGTTCGAAGCAATAGCCGCCGCGCCGGCGCGTCACGAGCTTGTCGAACAGCCGCTCCGGCGCCAACTCGATGCCGCGGCCGATCGGTATGTCCAGATTCTCGAACGGGATGGCCAGCCGGTGGGCGCGCTGCAGGCCGGCCAGCGTGGCAAGGTCCGGCGCCGGAACGCCGTCATATCCGATCCGCTCGAAATAGGATCGAAGATGACCGTCGCTCCAGATCATCCGTCACTGCTCGCCGAAACCGGGGCCGAGATCAACGCAAGATCGGTTGCCCGCCCTCCGCGCGCCGCTATGAGGCGCGGATGCGCAAGCTGCTGAAGGGGATCGGGACGGCCCTGCTGTTCCTCGCGATCGCAATCTGCCTGGCGCCGACCCTGGTGCCGCCGTTCCTCGACCGCATCTACTATCAGGGCCCGCGCTCCGACCATTTCGACGGCGAGCGCTTCTTCAATCCCGGCTTCGGCGCCTATCGCGGCGGCAATCCCAGCACCTTCCTCAATCGCTGGGCCAATGGCGAGCGCGCCACATGGCCGGAGCGGGTGTCGATCCGGCAGAGCGCTCCGCCCGCCCGCATCGCTGGGCCGGAGATGCGCGTCACCTGGGTCGGCCACGCCACCGTGCTCGTCCAGACCCAGGGGCTCAACATCCTCACCGATCCGGTCTGGTCCGACCGCGTCTCGCCGCTGCCGTTCATCGGCCCGGTGCGGGTGCGCGAACCGGGCGTCGCCTTCGATCGCCTGCCGAAGATCGACCTCGTCCTCATCAGCCACAACCACTACGACCATATGGACCTGCCGACCCTGATGCGGCTGTGGCAGCGGGACCGGCCGCTGATCGTCACCAGCCTCGGCAACGACACCATCCTCTCGGGCCAGGGCATCGCGGCGACGGCACTCGACTGGGGCGGCCGCGTGCCGGTCCGGCCCGGCATCGAAGCCGTGGTCGAGCGCAACCATCATTGGGGCTCGCGCTGGGGCACCGATCGCAACCGCGCGCTCTGGTCGGCCTTCACCATCGTGCTGCCGGGCGGCAACAGCTTCTACGCCGGCGACACCGGCTGGGGCGACGGCGGCTGGGTGCGAGAGGCCGCCGCCAGCGGCCCGTTCCGCCTCGCGATCATCCCGATCGGCGCCTACGAGCCGCGCGACTTCATGAAGACCAACCACATCAACCCGGAGGAGGCGGTGCGGATCTTCGAGACGCTGAACCCGGCCCAGGCGCTCGGCATCCACTGGGGCACCTTCCAGCTCACCTTCGAGCCGATCGACGAGCCGCGCCACAAGCTCGAAGCGCTGAAGCAGGCGCGCGGCATTGCCCCGGCCCGCTTCATCGCCACCGAAGCGGGCGCCAGCTTCAGCGTTCCGGCGCTTCCAGCACGGTGAAGGCGCCGATCCGCTCCTCCTTGCGCGTCCAAGGCTCGCATGTCCGGTCGAGCGCCCGATATTCCGCGCCCGATTTCGCCTGGAACGCGCGGAAGTCCGCCTCGCACCGCCAATAATCGATCGTCACGTAGCAGCTGTCGCCGCCCGCCATCAGCTCGGTGCGGATAAAGCCCGGGGCGACGGCGAACAGCCGCGCCCATTCGCCCGCCGGGGCATAGCCGGCCTCGAACGCCTCGCGATGCGCCGGCTCGACCTCGTAGCGCCAGATGATGGCATAGGGCCCGGACGCCATCGCTTCAGAGGCTCCGGCTCAGGAGCCGGTGCATTCGCCGACATGGCGGCCGGTGGTGCGCGCCTGGATGTTCATGGTCATGCCGCCGGGCAGGCCGCTCGTTTCCATGTTCATGTTGAGGTCGTAGGCGGTCTCGCCATATTTGCCGTCCATGGTCATCACCACGTTGCCCGGCATCTCGCCGCCCGAGCAGGTCATGGTGCCGGTCATGCGGCCGCCCTCCATCGCCCAATCCTGATAGGTGCACTCGCTATTCTGCTGCACCGCCAGGAAATTGTGGTTGGGCTTGGCCGCCTGCTCGGGCGTGATGCAGTTCTTCACGGTCGTCTTCTGCCCGACCATCTGCTTCAGCGTCTCGGGCGGCAGCCCCGGCGCGCTCGCCGAGATGATCTCGTTGGTCGCCTCCCATTGGCCGGGCTTGATCTTCATCTCGGCCAGTTGCTCCGCGACCTCGTCGGCGGTCATGTCGACCTCATCGACCTGGGGCGAGCGGTTGCACGCGGCCAGCGACAGCAGGGCGGCGGCGGCGGCGAGAAGGGGGTAGTTCATCGGGGGCTCCTTAGTGGCCGGCGGCGCGCGCGGCGGTATTGGGCAGCAACAAATCGAGGACGGCGACGGTCATCGCTTCGGTGCCGAGCCGCACCGACGGCTCCGGCTCGATCTTGAACAAGGGCGAATGGTGCGCGGGCACCGGCGGCCCGCCCGCTTCGGCGGCGTCGAACGCCGCCTGCGGGGTGCCGCCGACGCTGAAGTAGAACCCCGGCACGCCGAGCTCGGGCTGGACGAAATAAGCGAAATCCTCCGCCCCCATGCCGCTCCGCTCGGGCGAGATCAGCACGTTCGGCCCGAATGCGCCGGTGAACACCCGCCGCATCCGCTCGGTCAGCGCTGCATCGTTATAGGTGGCGGGCGTCGATTCGGTGGAGAGCTTCACCTCCGGCAGCTTGGTCTCGGGCAGGCCGTTCATCCGCCCCACATTGACCGCGATGCGCCGGATCCCGTCGAGCAGGGTCTTGCGCACGTCGGCATGGTCGGAGCGGACGGTGAGCTGCAGCTCGGCCCGGTCCGAGATGATGTTGTGCTTGAGCCCGGCATGGAAGGCGCCGACCGTCACCACCGCCGGCTTCAGCGGCGATACCTCCCGGCTGACCAGGGTCTGCAGCGCCATGATGATCTCGGCGCCCATCACGATCGGGTCCTTGCCCTGGTGCGGATAGGCGCCGTGCGTGCCGACGCCGTGGACGATGATGTCGACGCTGTCGGAGGAGGAAGCGGTGATGCCGGGATCGGCGATGATCCGGCCGGTCGGCGAATCCGCGTCGACATGGAAGGCGAGCGCGTAATCGGGCTTGGGAAAGCGCGTGTAGAGCCCGTCCTCCAGCATCTTGCGGGCGCCGCCGATGCGCTCCTCGGCCGGCTGCACCACGAACAGCACCGTGCCCTTCCAGCGGTCCTTCATCGCCGCCAGCCGGCGGGCGGTGCCGACCAGCGAGGTGATGTGCACGTCGTGCCCGCAGGCGTGCATCACCGGCGCCTCGACGCCGTCCACGCCCACCTGCCGCGCGGCCGAGGCATAAGCCAGGCCGCTCGCCTCCTTGAGCGGCAGGCCGTCCATGTCGGCGCGGACCAGCACGGTCGGCCCGGCGCCGTTCTTCATCACGCCGACGACGCCGGTCCCGCCGACGCCCTCGGTCACCGTCGCTCCGGCGGCGCGCAGCTCCTTGGCCATGATCCGCGCGGTGCGCTTCTCGACGTAGCTCAGCTCCGGATTCTTGTGGAAGTCGACGAACAAAGCGCCGAGCCTCTTGTCGTAATCGGCCTTGACCGCGCTCGACAGATCCTGCGCGGCCGCGGGCGCGGCCGCCAGCGCCGCGGCCAAAGCGATCAGTACCAGACGCATAGGTCCCCCTCTGTTGCTCATCCGCCCGTGTCTAGCGCGGCGGCCGCATATTGCCAGTGGAGCTTCAGGCCGTGCAGGCGCCGAGCCGGCGGGCGGTGAGCTTCGAGGATATCTTCACGTCGCCGTCGCTGGCGAGATAGGTGCGGGCG
>DASVRK010000045.1:0-6146 GCA_036388655.1 Allosphingosinicella sp.
CGACGATCAATTTGAACGTCCTCGACCGCGCCCATAAGCGCAACATCCACCGCTGCTTCTATTCCTCGTCGGCCTGCATGTACCCGGCCTACAATCAGGAAGACCCTGACAATCCCAATTGCGAGGAGTCGTCGGCCTATCCGGCGGCGCCGGACAGCGAATATGGCTGGGAGAAACTGTTCTCCGAGCGGCTCTACCTCGCCTATAACCGCAATTACGGCATGACCAACCGGGTCGCGCGCTACCACAATATCTTCGGCCCCGAAGGCACCTGGCAGGGCGGCAAGGAAAAGGCGCCGGCCGCCGTCTGCCGCAAGGTGGCGACCGCGATGAACAATGGCGAGATCGAGATCTGGGGCGACGGCACCCAGACCCGCTCCTTCCTCTATATCGACGAATGCGTCGAAGGTTCGATCCGGCTGACCCGGTCGGAGTTCGAAGGGCCGGTCAATATCGGCTCCGAGGAGATGGTGACGATCAACCAGCTGGTCGACATCGTCTGCGACATTGCCGGCAAGACGCTCCACAAGAACCATATCGAGGGCCCGACCGGCGTGCGCGGCCGCAATTCGGACAACCGGCTGATCGAGGAGAAGCTCGGCTGGAAGCCGTCCCAGTCGCTGACCACCGGGCTCGAGCGCACCTATGAGTGGATCGAGCTCCAGGTCCGGCGCAACGCTCCGACGGCGCGGGCGGCCTGAGCGGGCTCGCATCGAGCCTTGGTGAGTCGCGGCGGATGTGGCACGGGGGACCGGCGCCGCAGCCCCGAATGGGCGAAGCGGCAGTTGTGCAGGGTTCACCGTCGGGGGACTATGCCAGTCACGCCCGGCACGCGGGCCCCTCAGTTCGGAAGTGAGACGCGCATGATGCATTCGAGACTCGCCCTGCCCGCCGCGATGGCGCTGACGCTGACCGCGTGCGGCGCCGACGCCAACGCCGCCGCTGTGCCGGCCAAGCCGGGCCAGGACAATCGCCCGGCGCTGCAGGCGGCGATCGACCGGTTGTCGGCGGCGGGCGGCGGCACGCTGCAGCTCGAGAACGGCACCTACGACGTCGACGGGCCGATCTATGTCCGCTCCGGCGTCACCATCGCCGGCCGCGGGCGCGGGACGATCATCACCAACCAGAAATTCCGCCAGGGCACCGGCTGGGGCGGCATCACAGTGTTCGCCGGCAATCTCAACCCGGGCAGCTTCTCCAACGCGCTCAACGAAGGCTATCCGCCGCGGCCGACTCGCCGCGTTTCGGACCGCGAGCTGACCATCGACAATTGCAATGCGCGCGAAGTCGCCGGCCTCACCGGCCGCGTGATCTGGCTATCGACCGAATTGTCGGAGCCCGGCCGGCGCGGCCGCCCCAACCCGCGCTACGGCGAAATGTCGCTGGTCGAGCGGATCGACGGATGCCGCGTGCGGCTGGCGGACCCGATCAGCGCGCCCGCCAACGTGCCCGTCCGGATCCACTGGAGCGACGGCAGCCGGGCGCTGCCGCTCGACGAGCCCAACGTGCCGATCCGGGACGCGGCCATGCGCGACCTGCAGCTCGCCTCGCCGGCCAGCCAGGCGCTGCTCGTCAGTGGCTGTTATCGCTGCACCTTCACCAACATCCACATCGGCGAATCGCGGCGGCTGATCGCGCTCCAGGGGACGCGGCGCAACCGCTTCACCGGGATCACCGGAACCTTCACCGAGCGCGGCATCGAAGCCGTCCAATATGCCACCGACAATATCGTCGAGAATGTCGATGCGGAATATCGGCCCGGGGCGAGCGAGCGGGTGAGGCCCGCCATCCGGTTCGGCGAATATGCCCGCGACAATGTGGTCAGAAACGTCCAGCTGCGGCTCGGCCGGGATTATATCGGCCGGGACAAGATCCGGTTCGACGAATCGGCCGGCAATCGGCTGGTCAATATCAAGCTGATCCTGCCGACCAGCGACAACCGGCGTTCGGTGGTCTATCGCGCGCCCGATTCCCAGCGAGACAGCGAAAGGCAGCTGCCGCCGGGGACATCGCTGCAGGGCGTCCAGCTCTGCTTCGGCCAGAATGGCGGGACGTGTGAACCGATCCAGTGATGCTTCCGGAACGGGGGCTGGGGAGGCGCGGGCGGCACGGCCGCTGACCATTCTCGGCGCCTATGGCGGCGTCAACAGCGGCGACGAGATGATCCTGCGCGCGGTGGTGCGCCAGGCGCGCCGGGCCGGCTATCGCGGGCCAATCAACGTCGTCGCCGGCCATGTTCCGGCCGGAGCGTCGCTCCGCGCCGACTATCTGGATGAGCAACTCGTCGTCCATTCGTGGCGTGATCGGGCGAAGGCGCTGCGGGCGGCGGCGGGGCGGGACCTGTTCATCGGCGGCGGCCAGCTGATCGACGGCGCGTTCGGGATCAACCATCCGCTGGTGCAGACCGCGCTCGCCATGGTCGCCCGCGCCACCGGCGGAAAAGTCGCGATCGGGGGCGTGAGCACGGCCCGGCTCGAAAGCCCCAAGGTGCGGATGCTGTACCGCCTGCTGTTCGGCCTGGCGGGGCGGATCGCGGCCCGGGACGAGGCGTCGCTGGCCGACATCCTCGCTATCGCCCCGTCGGCGGCGACGAAGAGCGAGCGGCTCGCCGACATGGTGTTCGCGCTGGCCGACGAGCTTGGCGGCGGACGGCCGGTGGAGGAAAGGCGGGCTTTGGTGTTCGCGGTCCACCATGCGCCGCACCTGCCGCTGACGGACATGGACGAGGCGGCGGGCTTCCTCGGGCGGGCCGCGGCGCTGGCCGGGGAGCAGGTTGAGCTCAAGGTGGTCGCGCACGACCACAGGCCGGAATGGGACCTCGATTTCGCGCGGCGGCTGGCGGCGCGGGCCGGGCTGCCGGGCGATGCGGTGCGGACGCTGGCGACGACCGCCGAATGCGCCGACTTCTACCGGGCGGCGCGGAGCGTGGTCAGCGTGCGCATGCACCCGATCATCCTCGGCGCCTGCGCCGGCGCTTATTGCGTACCGGTGAAGGGCAGCCGCAAGCAGGCCGATCTGGCCGGGCGGCTCGGGCTGCCGAGCTGGAGCCTGGCCGAGATGATGGCGCTGGACGATATGGCTTTCGGAGCGGCGGTCGGGATCGGAGCGGGCGGGCCGCGGCCGGACCGGGCGAGGCTGGAGCGGCTGAGCGAGGAGGCGCGGGCGGTGCTGGCGCCGGCGGCGGGCGCGGGGGCGAGGCAGTCCGCGCCGGCGCAAGCGGCGGCGGGACGGGCCTGATTTTTCGAGGTTGAGCGCCCGGACCGGGCGAGTTGGGGGAAGCGAATGCGGCGTGTTCTAGTCACCGGGGGATCGGGGTTCATCGGCACCCATCTCGTCGCCGGACTGCTGAGCCGCGGCGATCAGGTCAGCAATATCGACCTGAAGCCGCCGATCCTGGCCGAGCAGACGGGATGCTGGACGAAGCTCGACCTGATGGACCATGAGGGGCTGGCGCGGCACGTCGCCGAGTTCAGGCCGCACGTCGTCTACAATCTCGCGGCGGTGGCCGACATCGCGCTCGGCGGCGAGGCGCTCAAGGTCAATACCGAGGGGCTGCGCCATTTGCTGGAGGCGGCGCAGGCGCTGCCGGAGCCGCCGCGTCTGATCCACGCCTCGACCCAGTTGGTGGCGGGGCCCGGCTACCAGATATCCGGGCCGCGCGATTATTCGCCTTACACCGAATATGGCGAGTCGAAGGCCGCTTCGGAGGAGATACTCTGGAACTGGACGGGCGACATCGTCTGGACGATCGTGCGGCCGACCGTGGTGTGGGGGCCGTGGCATCCGAGCTTCGGCGGCTCGACCTGGAAATATCTCAACCGCCGCTGGTACATGATCACCGGCGGCAAGGACCCGGTGCGGACCTATTCCTATGTCGATAACCTCGTCGCGCAGCTGATCGCGGCGGCCGAGGCGGCGCCGGAGCGGGTCGGCGCCAAGATGTTCTACGGCGGCGACGCGCCGATCCCGACCTCCTGGTGGCTGGACGGCTTCGCTAAGGCGCTGACCGGCAAGCCGGCGCGGCGGGTGCCCTATGCCCTGCTGAGCGGACTTGCCTGGGCCGGCGAGGCGATGGGGCGGATCGGCGGCCCCTCGCCGATCAACCGCGGCCGGCTCTACCGGATGACCAGCGAATATGTGGTGCCGCTCGACGACACGTTCGAAATACTCGGCGAGGGGCCGGTGACGCTGGACGAGGGGATCGCCCGTACGGTCGACTGGCTGCGCGCCGACCAGCCCGAGGAATTCGGGCGCACGAGACGGGCTTAGGTCCCGCCCAGGAGCTCGGTCCAGGCGGCGAGCGCGCGGGCGTTGATCGCGGCGATGGCGGCGGCTGCATAGCTACGGGTGGCCTCGCGCCCGCCGGCCTCGGCCGATGCGGCGGCGGGGCCGAGCGCCGCCTCGAAATCGGCGGCGGCTGCCCCCCGGGCGATCGTCAGCCTCGAATAAGCGGGCAGATATTCGAGCACGCCGAGGTCGGGCGCGGCGAGCGTTGCGCAGCCGGCGCTGAGCGCTTCGAGCACGGTGAGGCCGTAGGATTCGAACAGGCTCGAGACGACCATCACATCGGTGTCGGCGTAGAAACGCTGGCGGTCGCCATGCGCGACCGGTCCGACGAACTCGATGTCGGCGCGGCCCGCGTGGCGGCGCTGAACGGCGTGGACCGCGGCCAGATAGCGCTCGCTACCGGCGCGCGGGGCACCGCCGACCACCAGCCGCACCGGCCGGGAGCCGGAAGGCCGGGCCGCGGCCCAGGCGGCGAAGCCCTCGACCAGCGGCAGCAGGCCCTTGCGCGGGCTGATCTCGGCGAGGAAGCTCAAGGTCAGCGGGCGATCGCCCTCCCCCGCTCCTTCCGCTCGCTCCGCGGCCTGAGCGGCCGCCGGAGCGGTCAGGTCCGGGCTGTCGAAGAAATCGGGGATCACCCATTCGGGCGCGCGGCGCCGGGCGGCCGCGATGCTATGGTCGCGCTCGACCTCGGAGGAGAAGACGATGCCGCCGCTGCGGTCGAGCAGCCGCCGCTCGATGAGGTGGAAATAGGGGATTTTCTTGAGGTCGCGCAGCCGGCTGAACTCGATCCGGCCGAGCCCGCCGCGCGGCAGATAGAGCATTTGCTGCCCGTCCGGCCGCCGCTTCAGCAACGGGCCAAGCTGCGCCGCATTCTGCCACGGCCCGACGATCAGGATCGCGTCGTAATCCGGGGCGGTGTCGAGCGGAAACGGCTCGGCAGCGCGCCCAGGCTCGGGCAGCAGCTCGAGCGTCTCGATGTTGCGGCGGAAGCGGCCGAGATCGAAGACGTCGGCGGAGATGCCGCGCGGCGCCAGCAGATTGGCCATCAACCGCACCGATTCCGGCCCGCCGCCCCAGCCCTGCCGGAAATTCTGGACGACGTACAAGATCTTCATGTCAGGCTTTCCCGGAAGGCGCAGGCCGCTCGCGGCGCCGCCCGGTTCCCCCCGTCGCGGCGCCGCGGCCGCAGCCGGCCGGCGGCGCCTCCGCTAGACAAGCGGGCGAAAAGACGCAAGCAGACCGACGTCAGAGAGTGGCGAGGAAGCTCCCCAGGCCGAGGCCGAGCGCGAACAGCAGCAGCCAATCGGGCGCCACCCGTTTGATCAAAGAATGCACTTGCCCCTCCCCGAGCAACTCGATGGGGGAAAGCTTCCTTCGCAACAGCCTGCGGAGCAACGGCTTTGTTCGGCCCCGATGCAATTTGGCAACGACTGTGACTGGAGCGACACATCCGGTAGTCAGTCCGTCTCGCGCGCGGGTTCCTCCCCGGTCAGCGGCTCGCCCGTGGCCCTTTCCACGGCAAGCCCCGCGGTGAGCCCGTGGACCAGAGTGGACAGCAATATCGTGAACGCCACGGTCGCCCAGAGCTGATATTCGTTGACCAGCTCCACATGGTGGCCGGCATAAGCGAGATAATAGACGGAGCCGATGCCGCGCACTCCATAAAAGGAGACGACCAGCCGCTCGCGCCCCCGAAGCGCGGTGCCGGCGAGGCTCATCCACCCGACCAGCGGCCGGATCAGGAATACCAGCGCCAGCCCGATCGCCGCATGGCTGGGCTCGAAATAGGGCCAGAGCAGCGGGAGCGCCGCCCCGACCGCGACCAGCAGCATGGCGGTGAGCGAATGCTCCAGCGATTC
>DASVRK010000046.1:0-3643 GCA_036388655.1 Allosphingosinicella sp.
CTGCTGCCAGGCGGCCCAGCTGAGATCGGCGGTCGAGCCCGGCTGGACCATCGCGAACAACGGGAGGTTGAGGCGGAGCGCGACCTGGATGCCGCCTTGCGGGTTGGCCTGCGGCACTTCCTCGATGATCAGGCGGTAGGCGTGGCCGGCGCCGGCGGCGCTGCGCAATCCGACCCGGACGGTCTGGGTGCCGCCGGCCGGGATCGTGAAGATCGGCGGCGAGACGATGACCGCGTTGGTGTCCTGGTAGCGGTCCTCGCCGCCCGTCTGGCTCCAGGCCAAAGCGGAGGCGTGGATGGTGACTGGGCCGGCGGCGTCGTTGCTGACGGTGACGGTGCCGGTCTTGCGGTCGGTGCTGAGATCGACCCGGATCGGATCGACCTGAAGCGCGCCCGCCGCCGCCGGCGTGGCCGCGGCGAGGGCGGCCAAAGCGGCCAGGCAATAAGCCGCCGTGCGGGCCGAAGCCCGTTCATTGAAACGCAATTTCATGGCCGCCCTCCCGGAGCGTTGCTGATCAGTAGCTGACGGTCACCGAGACGGTGTCGGAATAGCTGCCCGCCTTGGCGGTGGTCTGGCCCGGCAGGATGCGGCCGTAGATGGTCACGCTCTGCGCGGCGCCGGTGCCCTCGTCGGCGATGGTCTGGGTGCTGCCGCTGCCGTCGCCCCAGATCGAGCTGTGGCCGCTGTCGGTGTAGAGCGAATAATTGATCACCTCGGAGCCGGCCGACATCTTGCGGCTGGCGAAGCTGGCGCTCGTCCCGGCGCCGGTGCCGGCGCTGGCGGTCCAGTCGGTGCCGTTGGTGCAGGTGACGCTGATGCCGCCGGTCGCGTTGACCGCGCTGCCGCCGACCGCGTTGATCGATCCGAACGCCACCGGGCTGGTGGTGACGGTGCAGCTGGGGCTGACGGTGGCGCTGACGCCGAGCGACGAGCTCGCGGTCTGCGCGACGGCCTGGCCTGGAAACGCCGTCAGGGCGGCAAGCGAAACAGCCGCGAGGGCTGCGAAGCGAATGTGGGTCATATCAAAAATCCCTCCCATGGAAGCGAGCCGATCGATCCCGATCCGGACGCTGGTCCTACAATCCGTAGCTCCGCCCAACACCACGGGCGGATTACCGCTGTTCTACGAGGCCGGGGGTTAAAATTGTGTTAGGCTTATTTGATCGCCTGTTTTCAAAAACTTGGGCGGATGGAATGGGGCGGAAAGTGGCCGCTGCGATCGCGCCCCTACGGGGGATGCCGCAATCGCTGGAAATCCGGGCGCGGCTGCCTTATCTTTAAGGGAGGCGTTACGAAGAGCGGGTGTCGATGTTGGCGGGCCTGGTGGATTATCTGGATTCGATCAAGGCACGCGATCCCGCCGCCCGTTCCCGCTGGGAAGTGCTGCTTTATCCCGGGGTGCTGGCGCTGGGCCTGCACCGGATCGCGCACTGGCTGTTCCGGGGCGAATTGTTCTTCCTCGCCCGCTTCGTCAACCATTTCGCCCGCTTCCTGACCGCGATCGACATCCATCCCGGCGCCGTGATCGGCCGCAACTTCTTCATCGACCATGGCTTCGTGGTGATCGGCGAGAGCGCCGAGATCGGCGACGACGTGACGCTCTACCAGCATGTCACCCTGGGCGGCACCAACCCGACTAACGGCGAGCCGGGCAAGCGCCACCCGACCATCGCCGACGGCGTCATCATCGGCTCGGGCGCGCAGGTGCTGGGGCCGATCAAGGTCGGCGCGCGCGCGCGGATCGGCGCCAATGCCGTCGTGACCAGGGAAGTGCCCGAAGGCGCGACGATGATCGGCATCCCGGCCCGGCCGACCCTGGTCGACGCCGCCGAATATTCGAAAGGCTTCATGCCCTACGGGACGCCGTGCAGCGAGATCGCGGATCCCGGCGCGCATCGGCTCGAAATATTGAAGTGCGAGGTCGAACAATTGCGCAAGCGCGTGGCCGAATTGATCGAGGAGCGGGACGCCGGCCAGCCGCTCGAAACCCGGGAGCGCGACAGCGCCTGATGGGCACGGTCCACCCTTTTCCGTCATCGTCCGCGCGGCCGACCCAGAGCGGATTAGAGCGGGCCGAGCTCAGCCGCATCATCGACCTTTACGGGCGGATGGTCGCGGCCGGCCTGTGGAAGGATTATGCGATCGAGTTTCGCGGCGACGCGGCCGTCTTCTGGGCGTTTCGCCGCGCCGCCGAGCGGCCCGAATATAAGATCGAAAAGCGCCCCGCCTTGCGCAACCGGCAGGGCATGTGGGCGCTGATCGGGGAGAATGGCGCGGTGCTGAGGCGGGGCCACGAGCTCGGCCCCGTCCTCGCACCCGTGGAGCGCCGGCTTATGAAGCTGGTTGGGGGCTGACCGCCACCCGATCGATCACCGGAAGCTTCGCCTGAAGCGACGCCGGCAGCGGCCGCACCACCGCCCGGCGCGCATTGTGCCAGAAGGCGGAGAGCAGCAGCAAGGCCGATCCGATCACCAAAGCGGTCAGCGCGAAGTTGAGCTCAACCGCGCCGAACCGCTCGAACAGATCGCTGAGCGCCCACAAAACGTAAGCGAGCGCCGAGACCAGCAAGGCCCGCCGGTCGATCGCCAGCGCGGTGAGGCCGAGGATGAAATAGACCAGCAGCACCGCGAACCCCTCGGCGATGGTGGCGTCGCCGTCGTTGAGGCCGAGCAGGGTGAAGATCGGATGGACGATCAGCGGCGCCGACAGGAGGTGCAGCCAGAAGGCGACGTCGGAGCGCCGCGTCTCGCGCCGCGGGTCGGACGAATCCCACCACATGGCGAACAGGAAGACGCCGATGCCGAGCAGCAGGCCGAAGCCGAGCAGGGTCCGCTCGAACGTCGCGGTGTCGTCGGTGCCGATCGCCGAGGCGATCAGCGCCAGCGCGAGTCCCACCACGGCGGCCGCCCCGGCGGCGATCGTGATCGGCACGCGGAACCGCCGCCAGTGAAGCCACGCCGCCGCGGCCGCGAGCGCCGCGGCGGCGGCGACGACGAGCGGGCCCGTGGCGCGGCTGTCATTGAACTCGGCCGGACCGACGGCGAGCACCAGCGCGACGGCCGAAGCGAAGAACACGCCGCCGACGAAGGCCAGCAGCAGCAGGATGCTGGGCAGCGCCATGCGGCGCTTGCGGGTGAAGAATTCGGCGAGGCCCCAGGCGGTCGCGGCGACCAGCACGCCCGAGAAGGGCGAGGGGCCTTGATAATCGAGATTGGGGGGCAGCGAATGCCCGATCCAGCTCATCGCCACCAGCAGGATCACCGCGGCGATCGCCACGAAAATGTCGTTGAAGCCGGTCAGCAGCCGGAAATGCTCCTCGTCCGCGGCCGGCGTCTCGCGCCGCTGGGCGACGTGATTCCTCAGCGCCTGGGCCGCGTCGGGGCTGAGCGCGCCCGCCGCCACAGCCGCCTCGAGATCGGTTTCGCTATACATGTGGCATGTCCTCCTCAGGCGGGGAGCATAGCAGGAGTGTATTGCCCATGCAATACACTCCTGTCGGCCGCGAGCCGGCGCCGCGCGGCGCCGGCCGGCGGTCAGCCGACCACCGTCTCGAAGCTGGCGTGGCTCAATTGGTGGCCGACGCCGATATGCGCGAAGATCTGCTGGGTGAAGGCGGCGCCGGAGCCGTCCGCGTCATAGAAGA
>DASVRK010000047.1:0-9046 GCA_036388655.1 Allosphingosinicella sp.
TGGTCGACCTCATGCCGACGGTGCTGGAACTGATGGGCCTCGAGATACCGGCCGGTCTGTCGGGACGCTCGCTGCTGCCGTTCGTTTCGAACCCGGGAATGATCGACGACGATGCCGCCGCGGTCACCACCATGTACGGCAGCGCCGCAATCCGCACCAACGACTATCGCTACATCCTTTACGAGGATGGCTCGACCGAGCTTTACGACATCGCCGAGGATCCCAACCAGTGGACCAACCTGGCGGGCGATCCGGCCTGGCAGCAAGTCGAGGAGCAGCTCGACGGGCGCCTGCGGGCGGACCTCGAGCCGCAGGGCTGGCTCTGGGCCGACGCCGGAGAGAGCGTCGTGGGATCGGCCGGCAACGACGTGCTGGTGCTGGCGCCCGGGACCGTCTCGGCGAGAGGCGGCGGCGGCGACGACGTCTACTTCATCAACGATCTGGGGGTGAAGCTCGTCGAAGGCGTCGGCCGCGGCATCGATACGGTGCATGTCGGCGACAGCTATACCTTGCCCGACAATATCGAGAATGTGCAGCTGAGATACCGGGTGCGGGGCGAGACGCTGATCGGCAACGCGCTCGACAACGACATGGTCGGCGCCGGTCGCCTCGAAGGCCTGGAAGGCGACGACCGGCTCGAGCTGCGCGGCGCGGGTTCGGCCGACGGCGGCGCCGGCGACGACCTGCTCGAAGGCGTCGGCGGGGCGGACCGGCTGGCCGGCGGCGACGGCAATGACGTGATCGTCGCCAGGGGGGGCAACGACCTGGTCGGCGGCGGCGCCGGCGACGACCGGATCGGCGGCGGCGACGGGATCGACACCGCTTCCTACGTCGCCGCGGCCTCGGGCGTGATCGTCAGGCTCGCGATCGCCGGCGCGCAGGATACGCGGGGCGCGGGAATAGACACGCTGACCGGCTTCGAGAACGTCACGGGGTCCGCATTCGGCGATCGGTTGGCCGGCGACGGCGGCGCCAATCTCCTCATCGGTGGCGCCGGTTCGGACATGTTGGACGGCGGACGCGCGATCGACATCATGAACGGCGGCGCCGGCAACGACGTCTTCATCGCTCGCGACGCCGGCGACGCGGTGATCGAAGCCGGCAACGGCGGGAGCGACGAGGTGCGCAGCTTCGTCAACTACCGCCTCGCCGACAATGTCGAGACGCTGCGGCTCTACGGAGCCGGCCGCAACGGCACCGGCAACGATCTTGCCAACAGCATCACCGGCACGAGCGGCCACAATGGGCTTGCCGGGCTCGGTGGAAACGATCTTCTACGCGGCGGCGCCGGCACCGACCAGTTGCGCGGCGGCGACGGCAACGACCGTCTCGACGGCGGCGCCGGCACCGATTCGATGCTGGGCGGCGCCGGGGCCGACCGGTTCGTCTTCGAGGGCAGCCATGTCACCGGACTTCGCGACGAGGCCGATTCGATCGGCGACTTCTCGCGGGCGCAGCAGGACCGGATCGACCTTCGCGCGATCGACGCCGACGCGGGGGCGGGCGGCGACCAGAACTTCCAGTTCCTCGGAACCGGCGCCTTTTCCGGCGCCGCCGGGGAGCTTCGCGTCGGAACGTCGGAGACCGGGCGCTATGTCGAGGGCGACGTCGACGGGGACAAGGTCGCCGATTTCTTCATCCAGGTCTCCGGAACGCAGCCGCTCGTCGGGACGGATTTCATCCTCTAGCGCCGCCTCAGGGACGCTCGCCCCAGTGACGGAGGAGGTTGGCCTGGATGAGCTGCATGCGCGCGAAATTCTCCGGCGCCATGCTGAGCCCTTCGAGCGCCGCCACCTCGTTGAGCTCGTAGAGCATCTCGCGGCGAAAATTGTCGGCGATTCGGCTCTGGATGAAGGTGATCGCCACCAGCCGCTCGCCCTGCGTCACCCGCTCCACCTCGTGGAGCATGTTGGACGGGTAGACGATCGCGGTCCCCGCCTCGCCGCGGAACCGCATGTCGCGCGTGCCGAGCTGGATGCGAAGCGCGCCGCCTTCATAGGTTTTCGGGTCGCTCAGGAAGATGGTGCAGCTGAGGTCGGAGCGCAGCGAGGTGTTGCCGAGCTGGAGATAGGCGGCGTCGGCATGGGCGCCGTAGCGCATCGCCGGCGTGTAGCGCGTCATCAGCGGCGGCAGCATGCCGACCGGGAAGGCGAAGTTGCGGAAATCCTCGTGCGAGAGCAGCGCCTGGGTGAGCAGCTGCGAGGACCGTTTGTAGGAGGCCTCGTCGTGCAGCTGGAGGTTCTGCTTGACCGTGGAATGGGGGTTGCTGATGCGGCCGTCGACGAAATTGGCGGCGGCGGCGATCTGCCGCAGCTCGGCCACCTGGGGCGGCGTCAAAACTTCGATTTCCCTGAACATTGCCGCTCCTATTGCGCGCGCCGAATCGCCGAACCGATGGCAGGATAGCGTCTGCCGGCCTCTTCCAGCCAGAGCAGCGCGTCGCGGATCGCCGGTCCGTGCATGAAGCGGGCCTCGGCCAGCACGTCCCGCCGAAGCGCGGGCGTATATTCAAATTCGGGCGCCTTCGAATAGCGCCCCATCAGCGGGCCCGAGCAAATAGCAGCCGCCGCTTCGTCATCCAGGGAGTGGCCGAAGAAGCCGGCGATGGCGGCGAGGTGGCGCGGGGGTTCGGCGAGGAACGTATCGAAGTCCATCCACATGACGCTGCCCCGGGCTATGGCGGCGGCGCTGCGTTCGAGCGAGGTCATCTCGCACGCCCAGCCGAGCGCGGCGCGGCGGGCTTCGGAGAGCCGATCTAGCTCCCACGTCAGGCCCGGGCAGCGGGCGCGCAGGCGCTCGAGCCGGCCCGGGCTGAGGATGTGCAGCTCCTGGCGCGAATTATCGCCGGCGAGGATGTTCTCGATGTAATGGCCGGGCGTCGCGAACAGGAACAAGGCGCGCGAGCCGGGAGGCACGAGCCGGTCGGCAATCTCGCTGGTGAAGCTGGTCGCCTTGACGAGGGCGCGCTGATCCGGGCGGAAAGTCCGCGACAGCAAAGCGGTCAGCGGATCGAGCCGCGGCGCCGCCCAGTCCGCCGGCATCTCGGCGAAGGTCCTGAGCAGCATCGGCTCGCGCAGCGCGAAGACGCCGCCCATCTCACCGAGCAGGCGCGAGACGAGGGTCGAGCCGACATGGCCGATGTGGAAGATATACTGGACGTCGCGGCGGGTCTCGGCGGGGAGGGCGCCGGCCAGTTCCGCCCAGCCGACCGTGCGGCGCTCGGCGTCGGGGCGTAGCGAGCGCTGGTCGAGGAAGCTGTCGGCGCGATATTCCGCCTCGGTCTTGGCGACGAGCAGAACCTGGTCCGTCTCAGGATAGAGCGCGAAGGGGAACCAGCGTGGGCTCGCCGCCACCGCTTCGGGGAGGCCCGCACTTGCCGCCGCCTCGCTCATCCTACTTGCTCCTCAAACGGAAAAGCCGCCCGCTCCAGGGAGCAAGCGGCTTTTCATCACGCAGCCTTGGCTCGGCTCAGGCCTCGCTGGCGGCCTCGCCGTCGCCGCCGGTGCTCTCGGCGCCGGCGTCGATGGGGGCGTCGATCGTGCCGGGTTCGGCATTGGGATCGTAATCCTCGGTGAAGCCGGCTTCGTCGCGTTCGAACATGTCGGCCATGACGTCGACGCCCTGTGCCTGGAGCTCGGCCTCTTCGGGCGAGCGGGCGACGTTGACGCTGATCGTCACCGACACTTCCGGATGGAGGGCGATCCTCACGTCCTGAACGCCGATCGCCTTGATCGGGCGGTCGAGGACGACCTGGTTCTTGCCCACCTTGTGACCGGCGGCTTCCAGCGCGTCGACGATGTCGCGTGCGGACACCGAACCGTAGAGCTGGCCGGTATTCGAAGCCTGGCGGATCAGCTGCACCTTGGCGCCGTCGATGGTCTTCGAATCCTTCTCGGCCGCGCTGCGGCGCTCGGCGTTGGTGGCCTCGATCTTCTCGCGATTGGCCTCGAACACCTTGCGGTTGGCTTCGTTGGCACGCAGCGCCTTGCCGTTGGGAAGGAGGAAGTTGCGGGCATAGCCGTTCTTCACCTTCACCACGTCGCCGATGGCGCCGAGCTTCTCGACGCGTTCAAGCAGAATGACATCCATCTTGTCGGCTCCTTATTTCACGACGTAGGGGAGGAGGCCGAGATGGCGCGCGCGCTTGATCGCCTTGGCGAGTTCGCGCTGCTTCTTGGCCGAGACGGCGGTGATGCGGCTGGGCACGATCTTGCCGCGCTCGGAGACGAAGCCCTGGAGCAGGCGGACGTCCTTATAGTCGATCTTGGGCGCATCGTTGCCGGAGAAAGGGCAGCTCTTGCGGCGGCGGAAAAATGGGCGGGCCATGTTGCTGATCCTTTCGCTTAAGCGTCGAAGCCACGGTCGGGACGGGGGCCCCGGTCGCCGCGGTCGCCGCGGTCGGGACGGTCGCCGCGCGGGCCGCGATCGCGATCGCCGCGGTCGCCGCGTTCGCTGCGCTCGTTGCGGCGCATCATCGCCGACGGGCCGGCTTCGTGAGCCTCGACCTTGATGGTCATGTAGCGGACCACGTCCTCGTTGATCTGGGTCTGGCGCTCGAGCTCGGCGACGACGGGCGCGGGGGCCTCGACTTCGAGCATCACATAATGCGCCTTGCGGTTCTTCTGGATCCGGTAGGCGAGCGAGCGCAGGCCCCAGGTCTCGGTCTTGACGACCCGGCCGCCGTTCGATTCGATGATGTTGGTGGCGGTTTCCGCCAGCGCATCGACCTGGGCCTGAGCCAGATCCTGACGCGCGAGAAAGACATGCTCGTAAAGCGGCATGTTCCACGTCCTTTTCTTTTGGCCGATCGCTGACGCCGCACCATGCGAACGCCCCTCCGGCTGTCGTCTCTCAATGCAAACCGGGGCTGGAAGCATCGCCTCCGCCCCGGATGAGGGGTGCCCATGGCGGAAAGGCTCGGAAAAGGCAAGCCTCGCTTGCGCTTGCCGCGCCGCCTGTCCTACCAGCCGCGCCGACAGGAGGGCTAGATGCGCGCATTCATTTTCCCGGGCCAGGGGAGCCAGGCGGTCGGCATGGGCAAGACGCTGGCGGAGGCGAGCAATCTCGCCCGCGCTTTGTTCGAGGAAGTCGACGATGCGCTGGGCCAGGGGTTGTTCCGGCTGATGGCGGAGGGGCCCCAGGACGCGCTCACGCTGACCGAGAATGCCCAGCCAGCGATCATGGCCAATGCGCTGGCGACGCTGCGCGTCTCCGGGATCGAGCTTGCCGACAAGGCCGATTTCGTCGCCGGCCACAGCCTCGGCGAATATTCGGCTTTGTGCGCCGCGGACGCGTTCGACCTCGCCACCACGGCGCGGCTCTTGAAGCTGCGCGGCCGCGCCATGCAGGCGGCGGTGCCGGTCGGCGAGGGGGCGATGGCGGCTTTGCTGGGGCTCGGCCTCGAAGCCGCGCAGGCGGTGGCGGCGGAGGCGGCGCAGGGCGAGGTCTGCACGGTCGCCAACGATAACGACCCGAACCAGGTGGTGGTGTCGGGGCACAAGGCAGCGGTGGATCGGGCGCTGGAGATCGCCAAGGCGCATGGGGCCAAGCGCGCGCTGCTGCTGCCGGTATCGGCGCCTTTCCACTCGCCGCTGATGAAGCCTGCCGCGCGGGCGATGGAGCAGGCGCTGGGCGAGGCCGATGTCCGGCCGCCGTTGGTGCCGCTGTTCGCCAACGTGACGGCGGCCCAGGCGGAGGACCCGTCCGAGCTTCGCCGGCTGCTGGTGGAGCAGGTGACCGGGATGGTGCGCTGGCGCGAGAGCGTCGCCGCCATGGCCGAGGCGGGCGTGACCCACTTCGTCGAATTCGGCGGCAAGGTGCTCGGCCCCATGGTCAAGCGCATCGTGCCCGACGCGCGGACGAGCAGCGTCGTCACGATGGCCGACATCGAGGCGCTGGTGAAGGAGATCTAGATTCGCCTCAAAGGGTCGATCTCCGCCACCTCTGCCCCGAGCGTACCCTCAGCGGCCTAACTGACTGTCTGTGTGCGAGTAACCGTCGTCATAGGCCTCATTCTCTTCTTGGTGCTGATCCATCTTGTCGGAACTCCACGTCAGCACCGAGTCAAGTAGCCCGTGAGGCGGCTCGTACCGATCATTTGAGCGATCCTCTTGGCCTTTGTCGTGATAATACTCCCTACCCATGTTCCTCTCCTCTGCAGTCCCCGCATAAAGCATAACGTTTCAAGGGCATTTGTTTTCCATTCATTCCACCAGGATTCTTGCTATGTTCGATCTTTCAGGAATGACCGCGCTGGTGACCGGCGCATCGGGTGGCATCGGATCGGCGATCGCGGCGGCGCTGGCGGGGCAGGGGGCTCGGGTGGCGCTTTCGGGGACGCGCGAGGAGGCGCTGAAGGCGGTGCAGGCCGACATAGCGGGTGATGCGGTGATCCTGCCGACCGACCTGTCGGATTCGGCGGCGGTCGACGCGCTGGTGCCGCGGGCGGTGGAGGCGATGGGCAAGCTCGACATCCTCGTCAACAATGCCGGCGTGACCCGCGACAATCTCGCCATGCGGATGAAGGACGAGGAATGGTCCGACGTCATCCGCATCAACCTCGAAGCCGCCTTCCGGCTGGCCCGGGCCGCGCTGAAGCCGATGATGCGGGCGCGGCACGGGCGGATCATCTCGATCACGTCGGTGGTCGGCGCCACGGGCAATCCGGGGCAGGCCAATTACGCCGCGTCCAAGGCGGGACTGGTCGGCATGTCCAAGGCGCTGGCGCAGGAAGTCGCCAGCCGCGGCATCACCGTCAATTGCGTCGCGCCCGGCTTCATCGCGTCGGCGATGACCGAGGCCCTGCCGGAGGCGCAGAAGCAGGCCCTGCTCGGCCGCATCCCGGCGGGAGCGCTGGGGCAGGGGAGCGACGTCGCCGCGGCCGTGGCCTATCTGGCGAGCCGGGAAGCCGCCTATGTCACCGGCCAGACGTTGCACGTCAACGGCGGCATGGCCATGTTGTAGCTTGCGGCGGGCCGCAGCCGCGGGCCGGCCACTTGCCAGCGCCGGGCGGGAACGGCTAGGGCGACTGCAAACAACGCCTCTAGGGAAGGGTACACTATGAGCGAGACCGCCGACCGGGTTAAGAAGATCGTCGTCGAGCATCTTGGCGTCGAAGCCGAGAAGGTTACCGAGGAAGCCAGCTTCATCGACGACCTCGGCGCCGACAGCCTCGACATCGTCGAGCTGGTGATGGCGTTCGAGGAGGAATTCGGGGTCGAGATCCCGGACGATGCCGCCGAGAAGATCACGACCGTCAAGGACGCGATCGACTATATCGAGACGAACAAAGGCTGACCCCTCACGAGGCGAATAGCACCGGCCCGACGATGATCGAGCCGCTTGTCGGAAACGGCTCCCCGTCAGGGATCACCCACCGAAGCGACGTTTCGGCGGGATCCCATGGCCGGGGAGCCGTTTTGCCAGTTCACACGGGAGTTTTCGCATGCGCCGCGTAGTCGTTACCGGTCTCGGGCTCGTCACTCCGCTCGGCGGCGATGTCGAGACGAGCTGGAGGAACATTCTGGCCTCGAAGAGCGGCGCCGGGCGGATCACCCGGTTCGATCCGTCCGATCAGGCCTGCACCATCGCCTGCGAGGTGAAGCCGCCCGAGCATGAATATGGCTTCGACCCTGGCAAGCGCGTCGACCACAAGGTCCAGCGCCAGGTCGACCCGTTCATCGTCTACGGCCTCGACGCCGCCGGCCAGGCGCTCGAGGATGCCGGCCTCACCGAGATGAGCGAGGAAGAGCGCTACCGGGTCGGCGTGTCGATCGGTTCCGGCATCGGCGGCCTTCCCGGCATCGAGAAGGAATCGCTGGTCCTGCACGAGAAGGGGCCGCGCCGCGTCAGCCCGCATTTCGTCCACGGCCGGCTGATCAACCTGATCTCTGGCCAGGTCTCCATCAAATACGGCCTGATGGGCCCCAATCACGCGGTCGTCACCGCCTGCTCGACCGGCGCCCATTCGATCGGCGACGCCGCGCGGATGATCATGCTCGATGACGCCGACGTGATGCTCGCCGGCGGGGCGGAAAGCGCGCTCTGCCCGCTCGGCATCGCCGGTTTCGCGCAGGCACGGGCGCTATCCACCCGCAACGACGAGCCGGAAAAGGCCTCGCGTCCCTACGACAAGGATCGCGACGGCTTCGTCATGGGGGAGGGCGCCGGAGTGGTGGTGCTCGAGGAATATGAGCGGGCCAAGGCGCGCGGGGCGAGGATCTACGCGGAAATCATCGGCTACGGCATGTCGGGCGATGCCTATCATGTCACCGCGCCGCATCCGGAGGGCGCCGGCGGGTACCGCGCGATGGAAGTGGCGATGAAGCGCTCCGGCCTCGACCTCAGCGACATCGACTATATCAACGCCCACGGTACCTCGACCCCGCTCGGCGACGAGCTCGAGCTGGGCGCGGTCCGCAAGCTGTTCGGCAACGCGGTCGGCAAGCTGTCGATGAGCTCGACCAAGTCGGCCATCGGCCATTTGCTCGGCGGCGCGGGAGCGGTGGAGGCGATCTTCTGCATTCTCGCGATACGCGACCAGATCGTGCCGCCGACGCTGAACCTCGACAATCCCAGCGAGGGCACGGCGGGCGTCGATCTCGTCCCGCACGTCGCCAAGGAGCGCGAGGTGAAGGCGGTGCTGAACAACAGCTTCGGCTTCGGCGGCACCAACGCCAGCCTGGTGATGAAGGCGGTCTGACGCAGGCATGAGGAAGCTCGCCGCGCTCGTCCTGCTGGTCGTGGCGGGCCTCGCCGTCGGCCTGTGGTTCATCCAGGGCTGGAGCGGGGCCGGGCCCGCCCGCCAGCCGACGTCGGTGGTGATCGCCCCCGGCACCAGCATGGTGGCGGCGGCCAACCAGCTGGAGAAGGCCGGGGTGATCGGCTCGGCCGAACGTTTCCTGCTCCAGGCCAACTTGTTCGGCGGCGGCGAATCGATCAAGGCCGGCGAATATGAGATCCCCGCCCGGGCCAGCCACTCGCAGGTGCTTTCCCTCCTGCAGAGCGCCAAGACCCTCCAGCGAATGGTGACGGTCCCCGAAGGTCT
>DASVRK010000048.1:0-1882 GCA_036388655.1 Allosphingosinicella sp.
CCGACTTTCTGGCCTGCCGGGCCTAGTCGCCTTGTGGGCGCGGAAGCAAGAGCGCCAACAGGATCATCCGGCACTCCGCATCGACCTCGCCGTCGATCAGCTCGGGGCGAAAGCGGCGCTGGAAGGCGACGATCGCGGCCATGGGATCGCTGACGTCATAGCCGAACCGTTCCAGCGCCAGCAGGAAGCCCGCGTGAGTCCACTGCGGGTCCATCAAATTGCGGGTCGGCCGCGGCAGCGCGAGGCCGACCTTGGCGAGCCGGTTCCACTCGAACAATTCGCCCGGATCCTGCCGGCGGGTCGGGGCGATGTCGGAATGGCCGACCACATTGGCGCGCGGGATATTGTGGCGTTTGACGATGCCGGCGACCAGCGGGATCAGCGCATCCATCTGCTGCTCGGTGAACGGGCGGTAGCCGAATTCGTGGCCCGGGTTGACGATCTCGATGCCGATGCTGTCGGAATTGAGGTTCATCATCCCGCGCCAATAGGATTGGCCGGCATGCCAGGCGCGCTTGTCCTCGGGCACCATGCGCAGGACCTTGCCGTCCTCGGCGACGAGATAGTGGCAGGACACCTTCGAGGCGGGATCGCACAGGCGCTCGACCGCCGCGGCGCCGTCCGTCATCCCGGTATAGTGGAGCACCAGGATGCTGACCGGCGTCGTCCGCTCGTCGAAATTGGGCGATAGGCAGTCGATGATGTCGTCCATGCCTTACTTGCGCTCCAAAAAGCCGGTTGCGTCAAGGGGGGCGGGATCAGGCGCGGGCGCGGCGCGCCGTCTGGTTGGCGGCGGCCGCGGGCGCGCGAAGGTAGAGGCCGCGATGATCTGGATCGGGGATGAAGTCGTCGGTCTGGCCGATGATCGTCTCGCCGGCGCCGAGCATCAGGCAGGCATCGGGCGCCGCGGCCCGGGCTAGGTTGCCGAACGCGGCGCGGCGGGTGGCCTCGGGAAAATAGAGCAGGACGTTGCGGCACAGGATTATGTCGAAAGCGCCGGGCGCGGGCGGCGGATCGAGCAAATTGTGGACTTGGAACCGCACCGCCTCGCGCAGCTGCGGGGCGATCCGCCAGCGCTGGCCCGGCTCCTCGCCGAACCAGCGGATCATCTGGCGGACCGGGAGCCCGCGCTGCGCCTCGAACTGGGAATAGAGGCCGGAGCGCGCCTGCTCGACCGCGGCCCGCGAGACGTCGGTGCCGAGCAGCTCGATCCGCCAGCCGGCCCAGTGGGCGATATCCTCGGCGAACTCCAGAGCGAGCGAATAAGCTTCCTGGCCGGTGGCGCAGCCGGCGCACCAGATCCTGAGCCGTTTCTGCGCGGCGCGGGCGGCGTGCAGGCGTGGCAGGATGCCTCCGAGCAATAGTTCGAAGGATCGGCGGTCGCGGTAGAAGGAGGTCTCGTTGTTGAGCAGCGCCTCGACCACCTCGTCGGCAAGCCGTGGATCGAGCGCGGCGACCAAAGTCGAGACCAGTTGCTCAATGCCGGCAATGCCGCGCTCGCGCATCAGCGGCGCCAGCGCGGTCTCGATCCGCCAGCGCCGGCCGAGGGTCAGCTGCTGTCCGGTCCGGGTTTCGAGGAGATGGGCCAGGATGCGGCTTGCCGCGTCCGTTACCTCCATGCGGCACCCGCGGCGCTGGCGGCGAGCCGCCGGGCAAGGTCGGCGGGCGCGAGCATGGCGCAGGCAAGCCCCGCCTCCGCGACTGCACGGGGCATTCCCCACACCGCCGAGCTTCGCTGATCCTGGGCCATGATCGAGCCGCCGCGATCGACGATGCGGGCGCTGCCGACGAGGCCGTCGCGGCCCATGCCGCTGAACACGACGCCGACGGCGCCGGGACCGAAGGTCTCGCTCACCGCCCACAGCATCGTGTCGACCGATGG
>DASVRK010000049.1:0-4777 GCA_036388655.1 Allosphingosinicella sp.
CGTCCGCGTCGATCAGCGGCAGCTGGTGGTGGCTGTCGGCGCGGGCGCGGCCGTGGCCGGGCATGTGCTTGACCACGCCCACCACCCCGCCCGCCGCGAGGCCGTCGAGCACCGCCCGGCCCAGCGAGGCGACCTGCAGCACATCGTCGCCCGAGGCCCGGTCGCCGATCACCACCGGCGACAGGCTGGCCGCTCGCCCGGCGTCCCAGGCGGTGTAGACGATGTGGCAGGTCATCCCCATCGGCGCGTCGCGCAAGGTCCGGAACGGCTCGAGGTCGAGCTCCAAAGCTTCCTCCGGCGCATCGACCACCGGCAGCTCGACGTGGCTGTCGCTGCGCGCGCGGCCGTGGCCGGGCATGTGCTTGACCACGCCGACGACGCCGCCGCTGCGCAGCCCGTCGATCACGGCCCGCCCGAGCGCCGCCACCTGCATCGGCTCCGTGCCGAGCGCGCGGTCGCCAATAATGTCGCTCGCCCCCGCCTGCCGCACGTCGAGCAGGGGCAGGCAATTGACGTTGATGCCGACCTCGCTGAGCATGACCGCGATCGCCTCGGCATTGACGCGCGCCGCCTCGATGGCGCTGATCGGCGCCTTGGCGTAAAGCTCGGCGAAACGGCCGGCCTCGGGGAATTCGGGCCAGGCGGGCGGGCGCATCCGCGCGACGCGGCCGCCTTCCTGGTCGATCAGGATCGGCACGTCGCCGCGGCCGTGGAGCGCGCGAAGCTCGGCGGTGAGCGCGCGCAGCTGCTCCGGGCTTTCGCAATTGCGCTGGAAAAGGATGTAGCCGGCCGGGTCCGCGTCGCGGAAGAAGTCGCGCTCGTCGGCCGTCAGGCCGGTACCCGAAAAGCCGTAAATCGCCGCCTGCATGTCAGTCCCTAATCGCCCATTCGCCAGTTGGGCGACCTAGCCGAAAGCGGACAAGCGGCGCCACCCGGAATCACGACCTGCCGGCGCCGCCGAGCGCCAGCGCGGCGAGCAGCTTGCGCTCCATGTCGGCGATCCGCCCTTCCTGGGCTTCGGCGCGCGACTGAGCCTCGGCCTCGCGCCGCTCGTGCCGCCGCACGATCTGCAGCGCGCGGGCGATCGGGGCCGCCACCTCCTCCAGCGCTTCGCGCTCTTCCTTGCCGTAGAAGCTGCCGTCCGGCCGCGGCCCGAGCAGGATCCAGCCGATCGTCGCCGCGCTGCCGCCGCCGTCGACGGTCAGCGCCAGCCGCAACGGGAAGAGCGGGTCGGCGCAATCGCAATCGAGGCCCTGCTCGATCAGCGGCGGGATCCAGCCGGCGCTCCATTCGGCCGCCGCCTCGGCGGTGACGTCGCGTTCGGCGGCAAGGTAAGGCGCCCCGCCCTCGACCAGCAGCACCGCCGCCCGCGAGGCCCTGACGCCGCTCGCGATCCGCGCCAGCACCATGGCCAGCAATTGCTTCGAGGTTGCGGTGTCGCGGATGTCGAGCAGATGCTGCGGCAGGTCATTGCGCAGGTGGAGCAGCGCGCGCTGGAAGCGGCGCTCCGCCCAAGCCTCGATCCGCGAGTGGAGCGGGTTGATCAGGAGGACGGTCAGCCCGGCGCCGATCGCCCCCGGCATCGAACCCGCCTCGCGGCCGAGATTGGCCTCGAAGAACAATTCCAGCGCCTCGGCGCTGCCCGCGAACACCGCGCCCAGCAGCAGGGTGAGCACCGCATAGCCGGCCGACCGGCTGATCACCGCATCGGCGTCGTAGAGCCGGTAGCGCAGCAGCGAGACGAGCAGGCCGAGCGGCGGCAGCGAGAAGGAGAGCGGCGTCAGCACGATCGCGACCAGCGACAGCCACACCCTTAGGCGGCTGTCGTCGATGAGCGGGATCACCGCGCCGGCGCCGACCCAGAGGACGGCGAGGACAGCCCCGGCGGTGACGCCGAACAGGGTCCAGCGTATCTGCTGGCGCTGCACCCCCGGCGCCAGCCGCCGGTAGCGCACCATCATCGCCGCGAGGCAGGCGCAGCCGATCGCGAGCCCGCCCAGATTCTCGGCTATGTCGGGGATGAGGCCGAGCGGCAGCACGATCGCCCAGGCGATCAGGATCGCCGCCAGCGCCAATGTCCAGCGCGGCTCGAACCGGCCCTGCGGGAAGGTCATCAGCGCCAGGAATTGGCAGGTCCAGCCGATCGCGATCAGGATGACGTTGAGATAGGGCGCTCCCATCGCCGCGAAAAACGCATAGCCTTGCGATCCGTAGACGGTGAGCAGGAGGAAGGAGAGCGACAGTAAAGCCGCCACCGGATCGCGCCCGCGCCGGCGGAACAGCAGCACGCCGGCGACGATCATGAAGCCGACGGCGAAATGATAGGTGATGGTGCCGGCCATCTGCTCGGCGGTCCGGCTGATGCCGTTGCGGGCATAGGCTTCCTCGGCCTGCGCGCTGCTGCGCGGCAGGCGGTGGGTGCGTACGCGGCCGTCGCTGGACTGGGTCTCGATCGTGACCAGCGGCCCCGGCGCGGTCCGGATCAGGTCGGCGATCGCGATCCGCTCGTCATAATCGCGCGGCACCGGCCGGCCTTCGACGCTGAGGATCAGGTCGTCCTGCGCGACGCCCGACGCCTTCGCCGCCGCTCCCCATGGCGCCAGCAGCCGGATCTCGCCCTCGGAGGTGCCGTAATAAGGAAGGTCGAGCTCGAGGAAGGGCGCGTCGATGCGCTGCCGCTCCTGATAGAGGAACCAGGTGCCGGCCAGCGGCACCACGATGGCGATGGCGAGCGCGAGCAGCCAGACCACCCGAAGCGCCGCGAACCGTGCCGGGGTCAGCTCCGGAAGCGCTTCCGGCAGCGTCTGGCGGGGCGTCACCCCGCCGGCAGCGGCCGGTGCTTCCGTCTCCAGCAGGCTAGCCACGTCATTCCCCCCGCAGCCTTATCCCATAAGGCGAGAGCGTAACGCCGCGGCTGGCTTATACAAGCCCCGCGCTGGGTGCTCCCCGGCGAACGCCGGGGTCCAGAAGTCGGCGGGACTGAACCCCGGCTTTCGCCGGGGTACGTTCGGCCTCAATCGATCGGGACGCAGCTTTCGCCGGCGACGCGGAGGCGGCCGCACAGGCCCTTGGCGTCCGGGCCGCTCGCCCGCAGCCGGTAAAGCGTCTTGCCGCCGACCGTGGCCGGGGTGACGCTGTGGGTGAGCGGGGCGAGATAGCCGAACCGGCCGGACAGCGCCTTCCAGGCGGCGTTGGCGCCGGCCTGGCTGGAGAAGGCGCCCAGCTGGACGGCGCCGCCGGCGCCGGCCGGAGCGGCCGGGGCCGCCGGCGCAGCGGGCGAAGGTGTCGGCGAAGGTGCGGGCTGCTTGGGCTCGGCCGCGGCCGGCGCATTGGTCGGCGCGTTGGTCGGGGGGGGCGCCTTGAGCAGCGGCTCCTCCGGCATCGCGCCGGGGTTGATGGCGCCTTTCGGGTCGGCGCCCTCGCTGGCGGCGAAGGCGGTGTCGCCCTCGCCTTCGACCTTCATGCCGCCCGGGTCGCCGGGCTTGACCTTGTAATCGCCTTCGGGCGCCGCGATCATCTCGCCCTCGCCGCCGGCGGTGCCGCCGCCGCCGCGATTGCCCATCCAGAACAGTCCGCCGACGATCAGGCCGATCGCGATCAGGCCAATCACCACGAACGCGATCAGCTTGGCGGCCGAGGGGCCGTCGCCATCGTCATCGTCCTCGACCGCTTCGAGCCACGGCAGGCGCTCGGCATCCTCGGGCGCGGTGTCGGGCCCGGTCGGCTCGTCGGCGCGAATGTCGGTCATCACTGCATCTCCTCGGCGGCGGCCACACCCATGATGCTGAGGCCATTACGGATAATCTGCCCGATTGCCGCCGCGAGTTCCAGTCTCGCCCGTGTCATTGCGGGACTATGTCCCAATAAAAAACGCTTCGAGGGATCGTCATTACCTTTGTTCCACTGGGCGTGGAACGCGGCCGCCAGATCGCCGAGGTAAAAGGCGATCCGGTGCGGCTCGTGCGCTTCCGCCGCGGCTTCGACGATTCGGGGGAATTGCGCGCCCAGCCTGACCAAGGCGAGCTCATCGTCGTCGAGCAAAGCGAGGTCGACCGCCGCCTCCGGCGACCGCTCGATCCCCTCCGCCTTGGCCTTGCGCATCAGCGAGGAGATGCGGGCATGGGCATATTGGACGTAGAAGACGGGATTGTCCTTCGACGCCTCGACCACCTTGGCGAAATCGAAATCGAGCGGCGCGTCGGCGCGGCGGGTCAGCATCATGAACCGGACCACGTCCCTGCCGACCTCGCGGACCACGTCGGCCAGGGTGACGAAATTGCCGGCCCGCTTGGACATCTTGATGGGCTCGCCGGCACGGAACAGGCGGACCATGTTGACGATCTTGACGTCGAGCTCCACGCGCCCGCCGGTCAGCGCCGAGACCGCGGCCTGGATGCGCTTCACCGTCCCCGAATGGTCGGCGCCCCAGATGTTGATCAGCGCGTCGGCCTTTTCTGCCTTCTGGAGGTGATAGGCGGCGTCTGCGCCGAAATAGGTCCAGCTGCCGTTCGACTTCTTCATCGGCCGGTCCTGGTCGTCGCCATATTCGGTCGAGCGGAAGAGGAGCAGCTCGACCGGTTCCCAATCCTCCACCGTCTTGCCCTTGGGCGGCGGCAGAGTGCCCCGGTAGACGAGGCCCTTCTCGCCGAGCAAAGCGAAGGCGCGGTCGACGGCGCCGGATTCCTGGACCTCCTGCTCCGAGGAGAAGAGATCGTGATGGACTCCGAGCTTCGCCAAGTCCTCCTTGATCAGGAGGATCATGAGTTCGACGGTCCGC
>DASVRK010000050.1:0-4765 GCA_036388655.1 Allosphingosinicella sp.
CACGACTATAAGGTCGTGTTCGTCGGCGACGCGGCAATGAGCCCCTATGAGATCACCCATGCCGGCGGATCGGTCGAGCATTATAACGACGAGGCGGGGGCGGTCTGGGTGCAGCGGATGGCGACCACCTACCCCTCCGCCGCCTGGCTCAACCCGACGCCCGAGCAATATTGGGATTATTCGCATTCGACCCAGCTGGTGCGCCAGCTGATGCAGGGCCGCATGTACCCGCTGACGCTCGACGGCCTCGACGACGCGATGCGGGCGCTGAGCCGCAAATCCTGACCCCCTCCGCGAACGGAGGGGGCTAAGTCATTTGGTACGGCCCGGGTGGGGCATGTCGGGCGACAGCGCATTGATGGTCGCGGCCGCATCGATGATCAGGTCCGGCGCGACCCCCGCCTCGCCGGCATTGGCGAACCTCACTATCGCCATCTCGAGGCGCTTGCGGACCGGAAACATGACGAAGCCCTGCTTGCCGCGGTCGCGCGCCAGCAGCGCTGCGTGGAGCAGCAGCGCATAACCCGCGGCATGGCCGGAGCTGTCGCGGGCATAGATCACTTGGAACGGGGAGCTCGCGCTTTCGGCGGTGGTCCTCGGAAGGAGATATTTGGAGCCCTCCACCCGCCAGACCGACTTCGCCGCCGGCTTGAAATCGGCCGGCTTCAGCAAAGGCCGGACCGAGCGGAACAGGCGCGCCACATTCTTCGGCTCATCGATCACGGCCTGGACGCGGCCGTCGAACGAGCGCTTGCGAAGCAAGGCGGGATCGTCGGCGAGCGCACCGGTCATCAGCGCCGGCTCCAGATTCTGCCGGAGCTTGACCAGAACCGATTCGAGCACCGGCGTCGGCGGCGCAAGCCAGCGGGTGCGGGCCGCGAACGCCGTCCGTGCCCCGGCCACGTCGCCGGCGGCGAGGAGGCGCATCACCTTCTGGAACTGAAGCAGCTCGTCGGCGCGGCTGATCGATTCGACATTGCCGACCGTCTTGCCCGCCGCCACCAGCCGGTCGATCGCGGCGCGGGTCTGGGCCGCGATGGCGTCGCCCTGCGCAAGGTCGCCGGCCGCGGTATAGGCGACTGCCCGCTGGGCGTCGAAACCGAAGGTCGGGGAATCGGCGGCCTTGGCGGAGGCCGACCGCACCAGGCCGACCAGCGATTCCATGTCGCGCGCCGACCCGCGAAAGTCCCCGGCCCAAGCGCGCAACTGTGAGCGGCTGATCAGGGCCTCCGGGCGAAGCTTCACATAATTGTCGTAGAAAGCGAGCTTCGCCGGCAGGTTGGCGTCCGAATACCAGAGAAAGTAGCTGGCGCGTTCGGCATTGGCGATGTCGTAGGGCGCGAGCGCGGCCATGCGCAGCGCGGCAAGCTCGGCCTCGCTCCGCTTGCCCTGCCGCAGCAATGCCGCAGCCTCGATCTCGAGCGCGGTGAGCGCGATGCTGCGCTGAAAGCCGCGGTCCTGCGCCAGCGCGCCGGCGATCCCGCCGATCGAGCGCGCATCGGCGATGGCGCGCTCATGATCGCCCGCCTCGATGCGGTGGATCGCCCTGGCCAAGGTCAATTCCATCCGGCGCATCACGTTGGTTTCCCCGCCTTCGAGCGCGGCCGTGCACGCGCTGACGCCGGCCGCCCCGGCGACGCGCTTCGAAGTGTCGGCCTGCTCGGGCGGCGGCGCCAGCAGCCCGATCACCGCCGTCAGGGCGATGATCCGAAGCGCGGTTTCGGCCGCCGAGACATTGTTAGGGCTGCCGTCGCACTGGACGTAGACCGATGCCGCTTTGGCATGAGCCGCCGACGCGAGCGGCAAGGTCAACAGCAGCGAGGCCGCGCCAAGCGCGGCGATTCCAGATTTTCGCATTTTTCCCCCCGGATCGAATCCCAAGGATGGATTCGATGCTGCCGATCCTAATATCCGAATCTCTAGCGGGCAATCCGGCTGTCGAGATCGCCCAGCGGGCCTAGATGAGCGGCGTAATGGCGCCAGCGGCCGGATGAGCGGCGGTAGAGCGGCTCGCGGACCTGCCACACGCTGGCGGTCTTCACGACGTTGGCGGCGGCGTGGAAGGAGAGGCAGGCCTCGTCCCAGGGCAGGCCGCAAAAGGCGAGCAGCGCCTCGATCGCCGGCCGCGGATCGGCAACCAGCGCGTCGTAATCGGCATCGTAAATGTCGCCCGGATAGAGCGCGTGCCAGTGCGCCATCAGCCGGCGGTACTGGCCGTACCAATGGGCGGCGTCGGCCAGGTCGAGGGCGTAGGCCATGTCCGGGCTCAGGTGCAGGAAGTAGATGGACAGGATGTTGTCGAGCGGGTCGCGAATGGTGTGGACGATTTTCGCCGCGGGGAAGAGCGTCTTGATGAGGCCGATGTAGAGGAAATTGTCGGGCCGTTTGTCGGTAACGAGGCCGGCGCCGGGATGGATCGCCCGCAGGCCCTCGAGATAGAAACGGCGGACCCGATCAAGGGTCTCCGGCGAGGCTTCGGCGGCGGCTTCGGGATAGGGGCGCAGCTCGCTGGCGATCAGCGCCGGCAGCAGGTCGAGCTCGCCGCCGGCAGTGATGGCGGGGTGGGCGGCGAGGATCTGCTCGGTCAGCGTCGAGCCCGAGCGGAACATGCCGCAAATGAACAAGGGCGCTTCGGCGGGCGGGGCCGAGCCCGGCTCGGCGGCGCGCGGGAAGGCGCGGATCAGCCGGTCGACGAGGCGCTCGTGCGCCTTGGGATCGTAGCGCGCGCCGCTGGCGGCGCGGCTGGCGGCGTTGGCGGCGGCATAAGCGGCGAAGGCCTCGTCATAGGCGGCGGCGGCGTCGAGCGCCCGGCCGAGCGCGAAGCCGAGATCGGCGCGGCCGAGCGGGTCGGCGGAGCGGCCGATCGCCTGCCGCAGGCGGGCCACGACCGGATCGTCGGGCGATTCGGGTTGGCTGACGCCGGCGAACCGCACCAGCGCGAGCGCGTTTTCGGGCTCGGCCTCCAGCGCGCGCGCATAAGCGGCGCGGGCCGCGTCGCGCTGGCCTCGGTCCTCCTGGAGGTTGCCGAGGTTGAGGAGCGCCGGGACATAGTCCGGGTTGAGCGCGAGCGCGGCCTCGAGCTCGGCCTCGGCCGCGTCGGGGCGGCCGAGATGGTCGGCCAGGATCACCGCGCGGTTGACATGGACCTCCTCGGCGCCGCCGACGCCGCGGGCGAGCGCCTCGCCATAGGAAGCGAGCGCCGCCTCGAAGCGCCGCGCGCGGCGCTGGAGCCAAGCGAGATTATACCAGCTGTCGGCCAAATCGGGGTGGCGGGCGAGCAGCCGCTCATAGGCGGCGATCGCCTCTTCCACCCGGCCGCCGGCCATCAGCTCCGCCGAGCGCCGGAGCAGCGCTTCGAGACTTTGCTCGCCACTTGTGAGCGGTGACTCCATCATGAACTCCCTTCGGCCCGCGCCCTCGGCGGCCATCGTCGACCGGCTGTGGCGAAAGGCGTGGGCTTCGACAATCCCGGATCGGGTACGGGACCGAACGGGCTTGTGTCGGGCGACGCCCATGCTAACCGCGCCCGATGACCTTCCAGTCCGATCTCCTCCGCCTGCTCGACGAACGCGGCTATATCCACCAGCTTACCGATGCGGAGGGGCTGGACGCGCTCGCCGCGCGCGAGATCGTGCCCGGCTATATCGGCTTCGACGCCACCGCGCCCTCGCTCCACGTCGGCTCGCTGGTCCAGATCATGATGCTGCGCCGGCTCCAGCAGGCCGGGCACAAGCCGATCGTGCTGATGGGCGGCGGCACCTCCAAGATCGGCGACCCGAGCTTCAAGGACGAAGCGCGCAAATTGATCGACGACGACACGATCAACGCCAACATCGCCTCTATCCGGCGGGTGTTCGGCGCGTTTCTGACCTTCGGCGAGGGGCCGACCGACGCGGTGCTGGTCGACAATGCCGACTGGCTCGACCGGCTCGAATATATCCCGTTCCTGCGCGAGATCGGCCAGCATTTCTCGGTCAACCGGATGCTGAGCTTCGACAGCGTCAAATTGAGGATGGAGCGCGAGCAGTCGCTGAGCTTCCTCGAATTCAACTACATGATCCTCCAGGGATATGATTTCCTGGAGCTGTCGCGCCGCGCGGCCTGCCGGCTGCAGCTCGGCGGATCGGACCAGTGGGGCAATATCGTCAACGGCATCGAGCTGTGCCGCCGGATCGACGGGACGCAGGTCTATGGCCTGACGACGCCGCTGATGACCACGGCGGACGGCGCCAAGATGGGCAAGACCGAGAAGGGCGCGGTGTGGCTGAACGCCGACCAGCTCTCGCCTTACGATTATTGGCAATTCTGGCGGAACGCGCAGGACGCCGACGTCGGCAAGTTCCTGCGCCGCTTCACCGACCTCCCGATCGCCGAGATCGAGCGGCTGGAGGCGCTGGAAGGCAGCGAGATCAACGAGGCCAAGAAGGTGCTGGCCGACGCGGCGACCGCGATGTGCCACGGCTCAGAGGCCGCGGCGGAAGCGGCGGAGACGGCGCGCCGGACGTTCGAGGAGGGCGCCGCCGGCGAAGCGCTGCCGACGCTGAAGGTCGAGGGTGAGATCGGGCTGGTCGATGCGCTGGTCGGCCTCGGTCTCAGCGCATCGAAGAACGAGGCGCGGCGGCTGATCGCCCAGGGCGGCGCGCGGATCGACGGCGAAGCGGCTGGCGAGGACATAGTGATAGCCGTGACCGGCGAGGTTCGTATCTCCGCCGGCAGGAAGAAACACGGGCTGCTGACCCGATAAGCTCCTCCCCGGAACGGGGAG
>DASVRK010000051.1:0-10657 GCA_036388655.1 Allosphingosinicella sp.
CGGTCGAAATTGCCGGTGAACGACCAGTTCCAGCGCTCGCGCTCGCCGGTCAGCGAGACGCCGAGGTGACCGGCCAGGGTGTCGCTGTCGCGGGTGAGCGGGCCTGCGCCCTCGAAATAGCGGTAGAGCGTCACGTCGCCGGCGAACGGCGAATAGGGGTTGCCGGCGGGAAGCAGCAGTGCGGCCTCGGGCAGGCCAAGCCGCGCGGTGGTCGCGCTGCCGTCTAGGCCCGCATTCACCGTCGCCGACACATCGCCGAGGATGTTGCGGTTCAAGGTGCCGCTGACCGACCAGGTGTCGCCGCGCGGGAGGAGGGTGCGGTAGCGCCCGACATCGGTGACGTTGGCCGCGTTGGCGCCAGGAACGAAGTCGCCGAGCACGGGCGCTCCGGCGGCGGCCGAGGCCGGGACGCCGGCGACGGTGACCGGCTCTCCCGCCAATGCGCTCAGCGCCGGGTCGATCTCGGCGCCCGACTCGGCCGAAGCCGCGCCGATGTTGCCGAGGAGATCGTAAGGCGCGCCCGACACGTCCTGGATGAGGTCGCGCTCGCTCTCATAGAGCGCGGTGTCGCGGCGGAATTCGGCGTCCACGCTCCAGCGGCCGTTGCGGTTGATGCGGAGCAGGTTGAAATCGGCTTCGTAGCCGCTGCGGCCGCCGGCGGTGGCGAACTGGGTCTCGACCTCGCCGGTGATGGCGCGGAAGCGGCGGCGGGTGACGAAGTTCACCACCCTCTGGTCGGCGCGATAGCCATATTTGAGCGCGACCTCCTCGGGCAGGATGTCGACGCGCTCGATCGCCTCGGGCGGCATGTTGCGGATCTCGCGAAAGCCGGAGATGCGGCGGCCGTTCAACAGGACCACCGGGCCGCCGCCGTCGCGGCCGCGGGCGCTGCGGGTCTGCGGTGCGAGCGCGTCGAGAAGGTCGGCGAGGTTGCCGGCTCCGAAGGCGCGGATCTCGCGCTGGTCGAGCTGCACCTCGGGTGCGATGTCGCCAAGCACCGCGCCGCGCTGCCGGCGCCCCTCGACGACGATTTCCTCGACCTCTTCCTCGTCCCCTTGAGGCGCGCCCTCGTCTTGCTCGGGATCGGTGGCGGGGTTCGCCGGCTGCGCCTGGAGCGGCGCGGCCAGGGCGGTGGCGAGGAGGGCGTAGGGGAAGGACTTTCGGGACAAGGCTCGGCTCATATTGGGTGAGCGCGCCTCTGGCGTCGCGCGGCTGAACCCCGTCTGTATCCGCGCGGGCGTGACGGAGCCGGAATTAACGCAACCGAATAGCGGCAAAGCCGTTCACGCCTTAGCAAAAAAACTGATATAGGTTATGCGTATGTACAGCGTCCAAGCTCCCGCGGCGAACCAGCCCGCCCAATGCTCCCCGGCCCAGCCCTGGGGCATCCACCCCGCCATGGTCGAGAATGCCTGCCCGCGCTGCGGCTGGGTGGCCCGTGCGATGGCCGCGCCTGTCGTGCCGGGCGTGCCGGCGGCCGCGCGCCTTCTCGCCGCCTGACGGAGCGCTAAGCCTAGCTTCGGCTCAGCCGCAACGGGCGTCGGTGCGAGCCTTGGGAAGCCGCTCGCGGACGAAGTCGCGCATCCCGGCGCCGTAGACGTCTTCCAGCTCGTCATAGACCTTGCAGGCCTCGGCCGGGCGTTCGAGCCGGACCAGCGCCTGGCCGAGGAAATAGAGGCTGTCGGCGGCGCGCTCGCCCTTGGGGTTGTTCTGGTAATTGGCGAGCAGGACCTTGGCCGCGGCCGCCGGCTTGTTGTCGTCGAGATAGGCGCGGCCGGCAAGGTTGCGGGCGTAGCTGGCGCGGCGGTGCTTGGGATGCTTCTTCGCCATCGCCTCCAATACGCCGGCGGCGTCGGCGAAGCGGCCCTGGTCCCACAGCCGGAAGCCGGCCAGATAATCGTCCTCGCCGGGATCGCCGGTGAGGGCGGCGCCGGCCGGCCCATCCTCGCGCGCTGGCGGCCCCTCGGCCGGAGCGATGACGTCGTTGGCCGCGCTCTCCCGTTCCGGGCCCGCCGAGGCCGGGGCGGGACGTTCGAGCCGGCCGAAACGCTCTTCGGCCTCGCCCCGGTAGCGGCGCACCTCCTCCTCGAGCTGGCGGACGCGGTTCGCATCCTCCTCGGCCTGGCCGGTAAGCCGCGCCAGTTGCGCTTCGAGCGCGTCGATCCGGGCGGTGAGGTCGGCGACCGCGCTGGTGGCGGGCACACCCGAAGGGAGCGGCGGCTGATATTGGGGGCGGATCTCGGGCTGCACATAAGGCTGCTGGCGGCGCTGCGCCGCGGCCGGCGCGGCCAGCCCGGCCGCGATCATGGTGGCGAGAACCCAGGTACGCATCGACAATCCCCCGACAGAACAAGCCGCAGCATATTAGGCGGCCGCGTCTGTCGCCAGCATTAAGCGCGCGTACCGTGTCGCTCGTTCACGGCGCGGCGCGTTTGCAGCACGACGAGTCTCTGCGCGGCGCGGTCGCGGCTCCCTGCGCCCGCGCCATCAGGTCGGCGGGCAGGAGGCTGACGTCGGAGACGGTGCGCTCCGGCGGCCCGAGCGGTGGGATTTCGGCGGCGCCGACGGTGACCCGGATCGCGTTGGGACGGCCGGTGATGAGCTGCGGCGCCTTGGCGGTCGCCGGCACTTCGAACCGCTCGCCGGCGCGCAGGGTGCGCTCGGAGATGCGCGGGCCGCCATTGCCTTCGTAGACGCGCAGCCAGACATCCTCGGTCGCGGTCAGCACCACCGGGCCGGTGGCCGCCGCCGCGCCGGCCTGGGGCGCGGCCGGAGCGAGGGGCTCGGCCTCGGGAAGGATCGTCTCGACGCCGGCCGCATCGCTGGCCTCGACGCCTGAATCGTCGACCGCGCCGCTGCGCCAAACGGCATAGCCGACGATCAGCAGCAAGGCGATCAGCCCGGCGACGATGGCGAGCGATCGCGGCGGCACGCGGGCCGGGTCGGCCGGCTCGTAATGAGCGGGCGCCATGGCCTTGCGGTGGGGGCCGCCGCCACCGAGCTGCTCGCGCAGCTCGACGCCGATCGCGCTGCCGTTGAGGCCGACGGCATTGCCATAAGCGCGGGCGAAGCCGACGCTGTAGGTGGTCGCCGGCAGCGCATCCCACTCGCCATTCTCGATATGCTGCAGGTGGCGGGTCGGGATCCGGGTGCGGCTGGCGACGTCGTCGAGGCTCATGCCCTGGGCCTCGCGCGCGACCTTGAGCCTTTCCCCGATCGGACTGGAAGACATCAGGCCGTTATCCGCTTCACTCATTCAACTACCCCCGCGCCGGCCAATCCCGGCTATCGGCCCGGGCATGACATAGCACGGGCCCCTCCTTGTCAACCACGCCCGGGGCCGTCCGCCGCCGGCGCGGGCCGGCCCGTCAGCCGATCGCCACGTCATTGTCTTCGGCCCAGGCATTGAGCGCCGAGCGCATGTCCGACGGCGGCCGATGGAGCAACGCCTCGATCGCCGGCGCCAGCCGCCCGAGGTCGAGCGAGCGGATCATCGCCTTGACCGGGCCGACCGCGACCGGGGTGATCGACAGCCGCCTCAGGCCGATGCCGATCAGCGCCATCGCCTCGAGCGTGCGCCCGCCCATCTCGCCGCACACCGCGACCGGCACCTCATGTTCGCGGGCGGCGAGCACGATCCGCCGGAGGAAGCGCAGGATGGCGGGGCTGAGCCAGTCATAGCGCTCGGCCAGCCGCGGATTGGCGCGGTCGGCGGCGAACAGGAACTGGGTGAGGTCGTTGGTGCCGATCGACAGGAAGTCGATCTTCGGCAGGAGGATATCGAGCGTCTCGGCGAGCGCCGGCACTTCGAGCATCGCGCCATAGCGTATCTGCGAGGGAAGCAGCTTCTTCTTCCTGGCGAGCCAGTGGCGCTGGCTTTCGATCAAGGCTTTCGCTTCGTCGAACTCCCAGGGCTCGGACACCATCGGGAACATGATGTTGAGCTCGCGGCCCGGCGCGGCCTCGAGCAGGGCCCGGGCCTGCGCCTTCATCAGCACGTCGCGGTCGAGCGACAGCCGTAGCGCCCGCCACCCCATCGCCGGATTGTCCTCTTCGCGGCCGTCGTCGATCTTGAGGTAGGGGAGCGCCTTGTCGCCGCCGATATCGATGGTGCGGAAGATGACCGGCTTGTCGCCGGCCGCGTCGAGCACCGAGCGATACAGGCGCTGCTGGCTTTCGCGGCGCGGGAGGGCGGCCGAGACCAGGAACTGGAATTCGGTGCGGAACAGGCCGATGCCGTCGGCGCCGGTGACGTCGAGGGCGGCGACGTCGTCGCGCAGGCCGGCATTGACCATCACCGAGATGCGCTGGCCGTCCTTGGTCACCGGCGGCAGGTCGCGGAGGGCGGCGAATTCCGCCCGCCGCTTCTGGGTGACGAGGAGCTTGCCCTCGAACGCCTCCTCCATCGCCGGGGTCGGGCGGACGAAGGCGACCGACTCGCCGACGTCGAGCAGGACATGATCGCCCTCGACGATCGTCTGGCGAACGTCGCGGACGCGGCCCAGCACCGGCACGCCCATGGCGCGGGCGACGATGGTGACGTGGGCGGTCAGCGAGCCTTCTTCGAGGATGACGCCCTTGAGGCGGCGGCGGTCATATTCGAGCAATTCGGCCGGGCCGAGGTTGCGGGCGATCAAGATGGCGTCGGTCTGGAGGCCCATCTGGGCGGCGGTGCCGAGCCGTCCGGACACGATGCGGAGCAGCCGGTTGGCGAGATCGTCGAGGTCGTGCATCCGCTCCTTGAGCAGGGGGTCGTCGATCTCGCGCATCCGCATCCGGGTGCGCTGCTGGACGCGCTCGATCGCCGCCTCGGCGGTGAGGCCGCTGTCGATCGCCTGGTTGATCCGCCTCGACCAGCCCTCGTCATAGGCGAACATCTTGTAGGTCTGGAGGATCTCGTGATGCTCGCCGGCGGTGCCGAACTCGGCGAGGTTGGTCATGTTGTCGATCTGCTCGCGCATCTTGCGGAACGCGGAATAGACGCGGTGGCGCTCGGCTTCGATATCCTCGGCGACGGTATGCTCGATCAGGATGCGCGGCTGGTGGTAGACCGCGTTGCCGCGCGCCATGCCGGTGACCAGCTTGAGGCCATTGACCCGCACCGAGCCGGATTCCCGCGCCGCGGCGGCGGCCTCGCTGGCCTTGTCGACCAGGCCGGCGCCGGCGATCAGCTCGGACAGCACCATCGCCACCGTCTGCAGCGCCTCGATCTCGACCTCGTCATAGGGGCGCGGGTCGGCATGCTGGACGCAGAGCGTGCCGATCGCGCGCTCGCGCCGCACGATGGGAACGCCGGCGAAGCTGTGGAACAGCTCCTCGCCGGTCTCGGGGCGATAGGCGAATTCGGGGTGGCGGGTGGCCTCGTCGAGGTTGAGGATCCGCACCTGCTCGGCGATGGTGCCGACCAGCCCCTCGCCCATGGCGAGCTTGGTGACGTGAACCGCGCTCTGGTTGAGGCCGACCGTGGCGAACAGCTCGAGCACGCCGTCGCGCAGCAGATAGATCGAGCAGACTTCGCTGTTCATCGCCTCGGCGATGATCTTCACCACCTTGTTCAATTTGGCCTGGGCACCGGAACGCGAGGCCATCACGTCGTGGAGGCCGGTCAAGATTTCGCGCGCCGAGCTTACCGAACTGGTGGGCATGGACCGGCGCTATCAGAAAGGCCCGACGGTTCCAATGGCGCCCATGCCGGGCCCGCGCCGGACGGCCAAAGCGACTGATCGCGCGACCAATTTCCACGGCCGCCCGCTTCGTCGCCGCGCCGTCCGGGCTGGTCGAAAAATCCTCCTGCCGGCGGCGCGTCGACGTCAGGAAGCCGCCCGCACCGACCTGGAGGAAATGCGGACATGGCGACTATCGACGGCAGCGACGACCCGGCTTTTGCCGAGACCATCTACGGCAGCCACCTCGCCGACATCATCCGCGGCATGCTCGGCGACGACACCATCAACGGCGGCTATGGCAACGACGTGATCCGCGGCGACCGCGGCGACGACGCCGCGACCGGCGGCGGCGCCGACATCATCCGCGGCGGCTATAATAACGACCAGCTTTACGGCGAATCCGGCGACGACCGCCTGTTCGGCGATGCCGGCAACGACAGCCTGACCGGCGGCGCCGGCGCCGACGCCATGTACGGCGGCAGCGGCTATGACGTCTTCTTCCTCGGCTCGGCCGCCACCATGGCGGGAGACCGGCTGGACGGCGGATCGGGAAGCGACCGGCTGTTCGCCGACTTTTCGGACCGGTCGGAGCGGCTGGTGTTGAGGGCGGTCGATCCGAACAGCTCCTACATGGCCGGCGGCGTCATTCACATCACCGGCATCGAATCCTACGAGCTTACCGGCACGGCACTGGGCGACCGGCTCAGCGGCTGGCGGCTGGCGGACTCGCTCTCGGGCGGCGAGGGCGACGACCTGATCGAAGGCGGCGACGGCCGTGACTTCCTGTCCGGCGACGGCGGCGCGGACCGGCTGTTCGGCGGCGCCGGCAGCGACCAGATGAACGGCGACCGATTGGATGGGCCCTATGGCGACGACCGGCTCGATGGCGGCGCCGGCGGCGATTATATGTACGGCCATGGCGGCGAGGACGTCCTGCTTGGCGGCGACGGCAACGACAGCATGCAGGGCGGCAATGGCGAGGACGCGCTCAACGGCGGCCTCGGCGGCGACTATCTCCACGGCGGCGCCGGCGCCGACGTCCTTGCCGGCAGCTCGGGCGACGACATTCTCTATTCGCACGAATATGGAATGGGTCCCGACGACAACGGCCTGGAGGTCGACCAGCTCCTCGGCGGAACGGGCGACGACCTCGTCCATATCGGCGTCGGCGACAGTGCCGATGGCGGGACCGGCATCGACCGGCTGG
This sequence comes from Allosphingosinicella sp., assembly GCA_036388655.1. GTDB lineage: Bacteria > Pseudomonadota > Alphaproteobacteria > Sphingomonadales > Sphingomonadaceae > Allosphingosinicella. Next base: position 6,874 of record DASVRK010000051.1, read on the forward strand.
CGCTGACCTTCGGCGCTTCGGCGACGGGCATCACCCTGGTCCTCGGCCAGGGTCCGGTGACGCTGGCCAACGGCACCAGCTTCCAAGGCTTCGAGCGGCTCATCTTCCAGGGCGGCGCCGGCGCCGACGACGTCACCGCCGGCGGGTTGGAGGACAGCCTGTACGGCGGCGGCGGCGCGGACATCCTCCGCGGCGGCGCCTCGCGCGACATCATGAACGGCCAGGACGGCGACGATCTGGTCGAGGGCGGCGGCGGCAACGACATGATCGAGGACGGCGCCGGCGACGACAGTAGCTTCGGCGGCGCCGGCGACGACAGCCTCTACGGCCGCGGCGGCGCCGACCAGTTGTCCGGCGATGACGGCAACGACAGCTTGTGGCTGCACGGCGACGGCGGCGCGGCGGACCAGGTGGCCGGCGGCGACGGCCATGACCGCGTCTACCTCTACGGGCCCGGTTCGATGATCCTCGACCTTGCCAAGCAATCGAAGAATTGGGGCGTGGTGGCCAACGACCGGTTCGGCGCCGACATCGAGGAGTTCATCGCGGGCGAGGCCAACGACATCCTGCTCGGCAACGCCGCCGCCAACCATTTCTCCGGCGGCGGTTCCGACGACGTGCTCGACGGGCGCGGCGGCGACGACCGGCTCGACGGCGGCGACAATGCCGACACGCTGACCGGCGGCCTGGGCGCCGACACGTTCGTGCTCCAGGGCCCCGGCAACGACCAATGGCCGGGCGATATCGTGACCGATTTCACCCGCGGGTCCGACACGCTCGAAGTGTCGCTGGACCGGTTCCAGCTGGGCAACCCCTCCTTCGCGGCCGCGGAGATAGGCCTGGAGCTCGTTATCGATCCGGAGGCGACGGGCAGCGGGCCGATGTTCCTGTTCGACACCGATTCCTCGGAATTGTGGTTCGACCTCGACGGCGCGGGCGGGGAGAATTCGCCGGTGCTGATCGCGACGCTGGAGGGGGTGACGACGCTGGCGCTGAGCGACTTCACGTTCGTCGGCTGAGCCGGCCCGGCGTCAGGCCGGCTCCAGCGCCCGCCGTTGGAGCGCGGCCGCGGCTTCGTCGATCAGGCCGGCGACGATGTCGGCGACCGATTGCTCGGCCTTGACCATGCCGACCGACTGGCCCGCCATCACCGAGCCGCTCTCGACGTCGCCGTCGATGACCGCGCGGCGCAGCGCGCCCGCCCAATAATGCTCGATCTGGAGCTGGGCCTCGGCCATTTCGACCGAGCCGACGTCGAGCAAAGCGGCGACTTCGCGCTGCTTGGCGGAGAAAGCTTCCATCTCGCGGTTCTTCAAGGCCCGGACCGGGATGACCGGGAGGCGCGGGTCGATCTGGACCGACGGGATGGCATCGCGAGCCGAGGCGCGGATGAACGCCTTCTTGAAATTGGGATGGGCGATGCATTCGTGGGCGCAGACGAAGCGGGTGCCGAGCTGGACCCCGGCCGCGCCCATTTCGAGGTAGCCGGCGATGAGGCCGCCATGGCCGATACCGCCGGCGACGAAGATCGGGATTTCGGCGGCGAGCGGCGGCAATATCTCCTGGGCGAGCACCGACGTCGAGACCGGGCCGATATGCCCGCCCGCCTCCATCCCCTCGATGACGAGCGCGTCGACGCCGGAGCGGATCAGCTTCTTCGCCAGCGCGAACGCGGGGGCGAAGCAGATCAGCTTGGCGCCGGTCGCCTTGATGCGGTCGAGCGAGCCGGGCGGGGGCAGCCCGCCGGCGAGCACGATGTGGCCGACGCCGTGGCGGCCGCACACGTCGATGAGCTCGCTCAATTGCGGATGCATGGTGATGAGGTTGACGCCGAACGGGCGCTCGGTGCGGAGCTTCGTTTCGGCGATTTCGCGGTCGAGCAGGTCGGGCGTCATCGCCCCGCAGGCGATCACGCCGAAGCCGCCGGCGTTGGAGATGGCGGAGACCAGGTGGCGCTCCGAGATCCAGCTCATCGCGCCGCCCATGATGGCGACCTCGCAGCCGAGCAAATCGGCGCCGCGCTTCATCAGCCGGCGGAGGCGGTCGTGGCCGGTGGTGGGGGGGGTGGTGCTCATCCCTCCGCCTCCTGGTCGAGGCCGAAGGCGGTGTGGAGGACGCGGACGGCGAGTTCGGTATAGTCTTCGGGGATCAGCACCGAGACCTTGATCTCGCTGGTGGTGATGGCGAGGAGGTCGATGCGGCGGTCGGCCAGCGTCCGGAACATGGTCGCGGCGACGCCCGGGTTGCTGCGCATGCCGACGCCGACGATAGAGACCTTGGTGATGGCGGTGTCGGTCAGCATCTCCTCGAAGCCGACCTCCTCCTTGAGCCCGCCGAGCACGTCGACCGACTGGGCGAGCGCGGCCTGGGGGACGGTGAAGGTGAGGTCGGTGCGCTCGCCGGCGCGGGGAACGCTCTGGACGATCATGTCGACGTTGACGTTGGCCTCGGCGAGCGCGCCGAATATCGCGGCCGCGGCGCCCGGGCGGTCGGGCATGCCGCCGAGCGTGATCCGCGCCTCGTTCTTGTCGTAGGCGACGCCGCTGACGACCTGCCGTTCCATGCTCAAATCCCTGATTGTGTCTTCGTCGGCCACCATCGTCCCGGGCCGGTCCTCGAACGAGGAGAGCACCCTTATGGGTATCCGCTCCCGCATCGCCAGACCTACAGAACGGGTCTGCAGGACTTTGGCTCCGACGCTGGCGAGCTCGAGCATCTCCTCATAGGTGACCATCGGCAGCTTGCGCGCCCGCGGCACGATGCGCGGATCGGTGGTGTAGACCCCGTCGACGTCGGTGTAGATGTCGCAGCGGCCGGCGCCTACCGCGGCCGCCAGCGCGACGGCCGAAGTGTCGGAGCCGCCGCGGCCGAGGGTGGCGAGGCTGCCGTCGGCGGCGACGCCCTGGAAGCCCGGGATGACGGCGATGCCGCCCTCCGCGAACACCCGCTCCAGCACGGCGGCGTCGATGTCGTCGATCAGCGCCGAGGCATGGCCGGAAGCGCGGATCGGAAGCTGCCAGCCCATATAGGAGCGGGCGTTGAGGCCCATGCCCTGGAGGGTGATGGCGAGCAGGCCGCTGGTGACCTGCTCGCCCGAGGCGACGACCACGTCATATTCGCGCGGATCGTAGAGCGAGGAGGCTTCGCGGCAGAATTGAATGAGGCGGTCGGTTTCGCCGGCCATGGCCGAGACGACCACCGCGACCTCGTGCCCGGCCTCGGCCTCGCGCCGGACCAGCGACGCGACGTGGCGGATGCGCTCGATCCCGGCCATCGAGGTGCCGCCGAATTTCATCACGATGCGGGCCATGCGAGGGCTGATAGGGGGGGCTCGGAGCGAGGGCAACGCTCCGTTCGTCCTGAGCTTGTCGAAGGACTGCTTTTCCTGCCGTCCAGAGAAGGGCAGGGCTTCGACAAGCTCAGCCCGAACGGTTAGAGTCGAGGGATGGAGTCCAACTCGCCCAGCACGATCGATCCCAGGGAAGCCGCGCATTTCGGGCGGATGGCGGCGGAATGGTGGGACCCGAAGGGCTCCTCGGCCATGCTCCACCAGCTCAACCCGGTGCGGCTCGGCTATATTCGCGACCAGATCGACCAGCATTGGGGGCTGGACGAATGCGATCTGAAGCCGCTCAGGGGCCGCCGCGCCGCCGATGTCGGCTGCGGCGCCGGGCTGCTCGCCGAGCCGCTCGCGCGGCTCGGCGCCGATGTGGTGGCGGTCGACCCGGCGCCCGAGAATATCGCGGCGGCGCGCGAGCATGCGCTCGGCCAGGGGCTCGAGATC
>DASVRK010000052.1:0-7064 GCA_036388655.1 Allosphingosinicella sp.
TCGGTGTAGATGAAGCCGAGCAGCCATTCGAACCGGCCGCCCGACGCCGACGTCAGCCGGATTTCCTGCGTCACTTTCTCCATCGTGATCGAATTGTCGAACGGCGTGATGCCGGGGCCGATGGCGCCACCGGTCAGGAGCGGGAACAGCACGCCGAAGATGCGGCTGGCGTCCACCACCTCGCGGCGCTCGGCATCGGTATAGGTCGTCGTCGAGGAGAGGGACGCAAAGCCGAAGTCGTAATCGATCGAGGCCGCGTAATTCCGGAATTTCGAAGTGAACGGCTCGGCCACGAAATTGAAGTTGGAGCGGCCGTTGCCGATGTCGACGCCGTTCAGATTCTGGGCGGTGATCGTGCTGCTCTCGGAGTCGATCTCCTGGTGCATCGCGGACAGGCGGACGCTCAATTCGTCCACCGGCCGCCACAGCAGGCTGGCCCGGAAGCCGGTCTGGTCGAAACCGTTCTGATCGCTGTCGCCGGTCTGGACATTGTCGATCCAGCCCGGCGTCTTGCGATGCGCGAAGCTCGCGGTGACGGCCAGCCGGTCGGTGACGATCGGCACGTTTACGAACGCCTGGAAGGCATAGCCGATCTCGCCCGCATTGCGGATGTTGAAGCCTTCGACGCCGGCGCGCGCGCTGAAATCGTTGAGGTCGGGCGTGATGGTGACATATTTGAGCAGCCCGCCGATGGTGCTGGCGCCGTAAAGCGTGCCTTGCGGCCCGCGCAGCACTTCGATCCGCGCCAGATCGTAGGGCAGGAGATCGACGGTGAAGCCGGCGCTTTCCGTATAGACCGTGCTCGACCCGACCGGAGCATCGTCGACATAGGTGCCCACGCTGGCGCCGGCCGCGAGCGGGGCGATGCCGCGCAGCGACACCTGGGTCTGGCCCGGCGAGCCGAGATTGCTGACATGGAGGCCCGGAACGTAACCGGCGATCTCGGTAAGCTGGGTGGCGCCGGTCTCGACCAGCTCCTGGCCGCTGACCACGCTGATCGAGATCGGCACGTCCTGCTGGTCTTCGGCGCGCTTTTGGGCGGTGACGACGATCTCCTGGTCGGTCAGGGCATCGTCCTCGGCCGTCGCGGCCGCGACCGGGTCCGGCTGCGCTTGCTGCTCCTCCTGCACCTGGGCAGCGGCCGGTGCGGCTGAAGCGAAGGCGGCCGCCGCTGCCGTTGCGAGCAAGAGGGTGCGGGTATCGAATCTTGCCTTGGTCATGATGCTTCCCTTTGTCGGACCGCCTGCGCGCCACCCGTCAGGCCCCTGTTGCGCTTGGTCGGCGCCGGAAAGTCGTCTCCGGGCGCCGCTTCGAGGTTCGTGTCGTTTCGCGTTTCAGACATGCCGGGGCCTCGCGAGGCCGTCGGGCACATCCGTCAGATCGTCGACGCCGGGCTGCTCCGCCGCGCCGGCGAGCACGCGCCTGGTCGGCCGGTCGAGCAGGTAGAGCAGGACCGCCGCACCGGTCGCGATCGCCGCAAGCAGGATGAAGAAAGAGCTGTGGTCGACGCGGCTCCACAGCCGCCCGATCTGCCCCGCCGCGAGGCTCCCGGTGAAGATCGCGAAATACCAGGCGGCGACCGTGCTGGCGCCGAGCTTCGGCGGCGCGAGGCGGGCAAAGATGCCGAGCCCGTTCGGCAGGATGTAGAGCTCGCCGAGCGTGAAGACGAGGAAGAAGGACAGCAGCCACAGCCAGTGCGCCGGCGCGTCGCCGCTCACGGTTTCGGCGGCGGCGACGAGCAGATAGGATGCAGCGACGAGCAAGGCGCCGCACGCCATCTTGTGCATCACCGAAAGCTCGCGCCCGCGCTCCGCCTGCCGCTTCCAGCGGGCGAGCAGCAAAGGCGTCATCACCATCACCAGCAAAGGGTTCAGCGAGAAGAACATCGCCGCCGCGACTTCGGCGCCGGCGATGACCCGATCGACGTCGTCGCGCATCCACAAGGCGAACGTGTTGCCGATCTGCTCGTAGGCGGCGCGGAAAACTGTGACGGCAAGGCCGATCCCGAGCAGCAGCAGCAAGGTGTCGCGGCCGCGGCGCGAATCCGAACCGGCCGGCAGGACCGGCTGGGCGAGCGCCTGTTTGGCCGGCTGGTGGCGCTGTCCGAGCAGGTAGATCAGCAGGCCGGCGAGCATGCCGACGCCGGCCGCGCCGAAGCCGTAATGCCAGCCATAGGTCTCGCCGAGGAAGCCGCAGACCAGCGGCGCCAGGAAGGCGCCGACATTCACGCCGACATAATAGACGTTATAGGCCCAGGGCCGCCGCGGATCGTCGGCGCGGTAAAGGTCGTTGATCTGGCTCGGCAGGGTCGGGAGGAACAGGCCGTTGCCGAGCGCGATCACCGCCAGCGCGGCGTAGAAGGCAGGCTCGAACGCCATCATGAAATGGCCCGCCGCCATCACGCTGGCGCCGATGATCACCGCCTTACGCTTGCCCAGCCAGCGGTCGGCGATGGTGCCGCCGATGATCGGCGTGAAATAGGCGAAGGCGGTGTAGAAGCCGTAGATGCTCGACGCCTTCTCCTGGTCGAACAGCAGCGTCGTCGTCATGTAATAGACGAGCAAAGCGCGCATGCCGAAATAGGAGAATTGCTCCCACATGTTGGTGAGGAACAGGATGGTCAGCCCGCGCGGCTGACCGAACCAGGTCGGCGCGCGCTCCTCGATCATCGCGGCACCGGATGGCCCGAGCCCCAGACCTCGTCCGGGCACCAGATCGTGCCGTCGGCATAGTCGACGCTGGGGGTGCGGTCCTCGGCCATGAAGATCGGGCCGTCGAGGTCGACCACCTCGCAATATTGGCCGACGATGAAGGCGGGCGCCATGGCGAGGCTGGTGCCGGTCATGTTGCCGACCATCACGCCGAGCCCGAGCCGGCGCGCCGCTTCGGCCATGAGCAGGGCCTCGGTAAGGCCGCCGCACTTGTCGAGCTTGATGTTGAGCACCTGGAACCGCCCCACCAGCCCGGCAACGTCGCTCAGACCAAGCGCGCTTTCGTCGGCGGCGAGCGGGATCGGGCCGTCATATCCGGTGAGATCGGCTTCCTTGCCGCGGGCGAGCGGCTGCTCGATCAGCGAGACCCGCTGCTCGACCATCGCCGCGGCCAGCGGACCCAGCTCGGCGATCGAGAAGCCCTGGTTGGCGTCGACGCCGATCCACACGTCGGGACGGACGGCGCGGATTGCCGCCACCCGCGCAATGTCCAGCTCGAGGTCGCCGGTCAGCTTGATCTTGATCGATTTGGCCCCGACGAAAGCGCGCGCTTTGTCAGCCATGGTCGCCGGCTCGTCGGCGCCGATGGTGAATGTGGTCACCAGCGGTCGGACCGAGTCCAGCCCGGCGAGCTTCCAAGCCGGGACGCCGGCGCGGGACGCCTCCAGCTCCCACATCGCACAGTCGACCGCATTGCGGGCGCCGCCCGCCGGCAGGATGTGGCGCAGCGCCTCGCGGCTTTCGCAACCCTCGATCGCGTCGCGCTTGGCGTCTAAAGTGGCGGCGATGTTGGCGGCTTCGTCGTCTAGATAATAGACGCCGGCCGCTTCGCCGCGGCCGCGATGCTCCCCGTCGCTTAGCGTGACGACGACCAGGTCGGTGCTTTCGAACACATAGCCGGAGATGCGGAACGGCGCCGCCAGCTTGCGTGTCTCCACCTCATATCGCAGCTCGATCGACATCAGTAGTTGGTCGAAAAGCCGATGAGGTTGTAGTTGATCGCGACGTGGAGGACGGTCGCCGAGGCGATCACCAGCAGGACGCTCCACGCCTTCGCGGTCCAGCGCCACTTTCCGCGCCAGACGGTGTAAGCATACCAGAGCAGGACCAGGAACCCACCGACGAAGGCGACCAGGCTCAGCACGCCGAGCGTCAGGATGATGGCGTCCATGGCGCTGCCGAAGCTGACGTCCGCGAACATCATCGTCACCGCGGTAAACCAGGCGACGAGCACTCCCAGGATTGCGGCAGCGGCGACCCGGCTCCAGCGATAGGCGCGAAGGTCGCGCGGTTCGAGCGGCAGGGCGGCCCCGAACCGGCGCCGGACAAGCGCGCGCGTCGGCCACAGGATCAAGGTCAGAGCGAGAATGGCCATGCTGGCGTAGAGCAATGGCAGCAGCCAGGCCGAGTTGAGGTACCACGGCACCGGCAGCATCACCATGATCGGGGCGATGGCGTTGATGCTGAGCTGCACCGCCTTGCCGTTCTCGACCTTGGCGCCGAGCATCTCGTGCCCGTTGGCGTCGCGCCACAGCATCGGGCCGGCGGGCACCCATTTAAACGGACGCAGGCCGAGCACTTCGGCGACGGGCGCGATCAGCTGCCCGTCCTCGCCGACGCTGATCCGGGTCTGGCCGAGCAGGTCGGCGATCGACACGAAGCTGGAAAAGGCGCGGCGCGAACTGCTCCACGTGCCGACCAGCAGCTCGGCGTTGCGCCGGGCGGTCTCGGCGTCGACGGTCGGCTGAGCGGCCGGCCCTGCCGGGAAGTAGCGGTCGGCGAATTGTTCGAAAATGGCCTGGCGGAGCGACGTCGAGGTGCCCTCCTTGCCGCCACTGTTGAACGACAGGTAGAGCCCGGTGCCCTCGGCCGGGAACAGGTGAAGGTCGCTGTGAAAGGCGTTGGTGTCCCCGCCATGCGCGATCACCCTCCGGCCGTTGATGTTATGCTCGTAAAAGCCGAGCGTCATCCCGTTCAGCCCCGGGATCGGATGGCTGGCGCGGCTGTGCATCAGCCGGGCGGTCTGCGGCTGGAGGATGCCGCGGCCGTTCTGCAGATGGGCGATCATGAAGCGCCCCATGTCCTCGCCGCTGGCGGACAGGCTGCCGGCCGGCGCCGGCCCGACGAACTCGAAGCCGACCGGCTCGTCCGCGCCCGAGGAATAGCCGTTGGCCATCAGCGGCTTCAGATGCGCCGGCAGCGGCTGGCGCATGCTCGAGCGGGTCATGCCGAGCGGCGCGAAGATGTGGCGCTCGATATATTGGTTGAACGGCTCGCCCGAGACGCGCTGCACGATGTAGCCCGCCAGCGAGGTCGCGTAATTGGAATAAGCCGGAGTGATGCCCGGAGCATAGACGCGGCTCGGCACCCAGCGCTTCAGCAGCTGCTCGTAAGGCAGAGCCTCATTATCGCCGGTGGTGATGATGTCCTTGACCTGCTCCTCGAAGCCGGCCGTGTGGGTCATGATGTTGCGCAAAGTGACCGGCTTGCCCCGGTAGGGCGGGATCTTGAAATCGAGATACTGGTTGACGTCGGCGTCGAGGTTGAGCTTGCCCTGCTCGACCTGCTGCATGACGGCGGTCCAGGTGAACAATTTGGAGATCGAGCCAGGCCGGAACAGGGTGGTGCGCGGGTCGATGCGCTTGCGGGTGGCGAGGTCGGCATAGCCATAGCCGCGCTGCGCGAGCACTTGGCCGTCGCGGACGACGACGACGACGGCGCCCGGTATGTCGCCGCGGGCGAGGGCGTAAGGCATGAAGCCGTCGAGCCAGGCGTTGACGTCGGCGGCCGTGAGCGGCGCGCCCAGCACCTGTCCGGGCGCGGTCGGTGCGTTGCCCTGGACCGCCTCCGCCGGCGACATCGGCTGGGCGGCGGTCGGGCTGAGCGGCCTCAGCGATTGGGCGGCCAGCGGGAGGGCCAGCGCAGCCCCGACGATCGCCAGGAATGACAGTGCCTTGCGCATTCTCGCCGAGCTCCCCTTCTCGTCTGCATATTTGCTGCTAATGTCGTTTTACGTTATCTTTTAGCAGCAGCAGGACGGATGATCCTAATCAGGACATAATGCTCCTAATTGGAAAATGTCAAATGAAGAGTGCCGGTTCGACACGCGCAGGCGATCAGCCCACCCTGGGAGCGGTGATCCGCAACCTGCGGGCGGCGAAGGGCTGGACGCTGCGGGAGATGAGCGAGCGCACCGACATTCCGATGTCGACGCTCTCGAAGGTGGAGCATGACCGGCTCACCCTCACCTACGACAAGCTTCTGCAGCTGAGCGAGAAGCTCGACATCCGCATCGCCGACCTGTTCACGGGAGCCGACGCGCCTTCGGACCCCGGGGTGACCGGGCGCCGCAGCATCGGACGGATCGACGAGGCGGTGCGGGTCGAAACGCCCAATTACGATTATTATTATCTCTGCACCGATCTCAGGCGGAAGCGGATGGTGCCGATCCTCACCCGCATCCGCGCCAAGTCGCTGAGCGAGTTCGGCGACCTCATCTCCCATCCCGGCGAGGAATATATCCACGTGCTGGAGGGTGCGATCGTCGTCCACACCGAATTCTACGATCCGGTGACGCTGAAGACGGGCGAGGCGATCTACATCGATTCGAACATGGGCCACGCTTATGTCGCGGCCGAGGAATGCGAGGAGGCTTTGGTGCTCGGCGTCTGCTCGAGCGACGACCATGCGCTGATGAGCTCGCTCATGCAGATGCACGAGCCGTTGCATGCAGGCCGCTCCACACCCGACGCGCTCGGCACGAAGGTGCGGTCGCTGCGCAGGCCTGCCGCCTAGCCGGCCGCCGCGAGCGACTCGGCGACACGCGCGAGGGCGAGCTCGACCGGCTCGGCCTCGCCCATCAAAGCGAAGGTGCCGTTGAGCGCGAACGTGCAATGGCCGTGGACGGTCGCGATCAGCGAGCGGGCGAGGCGGGGCGCGCCGGCGCGGGCGGCCTCCGGCAGCGCGGCGGCGATTTCCTCTGTGACGATGCGGGTGAGCTCGCCGCGCTCGGCGTCATATTCTTCCGGCATGGCGGCGCCGGGTGGCAGGCGGTGGTCGTAAATCGCCATCCACAGGTTCGGATTGGCGCGGGCGAAGCTGAAATAGCCCTCGACCAGCGCCCGTATCCGGTCGCCTTCCCTCCCCTCCAGCCCGGCGCGGAGGTGATCGGCCCATAAGGAGAAGGTGCGCGTGTTGATCGCCAAGATCAGCCGGTCGTGGGTGCCGAACACATTGTAGAGGGTGCCGATCGAATAGCCGATCCGCTTGGCGACCTCGCGCGCGGAGAAGCGCGAGAAGCCCACCTCGGCTAGCTGCCTGTGGCCTTCGAGGAGGATCATCCGCTCGAGCTCG
>DASVRK010000053.1:0-1507 GCA_036388655.1 Allosphingosinicella sp.
AACATCCTCGCCTCGCGCCCGCCTTCGGTCGGCCGCGACGGATTGGCCGCGGCGATGGCCGCCTTCGCCGACGCGGCGGACCCGGACGGCAAGACCGCCGAACGATTCGAGATCCTCTATCTGATCGGCTGGGCCCCCTCCCCCGACCAGCCCCAGCCGGCGCGGCGCGGCAGCGCAACCGCCTCGATGGCGGCGGCGTTGGCGCCGCCCTCCGGCGAAGACTAAGCGGGAAGACCGGCCGGAGCGGGCGCCGCGGCTCCAGCGCTTTCGGGCACGGCCACCTCGAGCCTGGCCTGGCGCCAGACCAGCAGCAGGATCGCGAGCGAGGCGAACGGCGTCAGGTTGACGGTATCGTTCCACACCCAATTCTGAAGAACCGCGAACATCGGCAGCGCCCAAAGCAGCGCGATCAGCCGCCGGTCGGCGCCGGCCCGCAGGAGATGGAAGATCGGCACGATCAGCAGCAAAGTATCGTAGAGATAGAGATAGGGGCTGACGAGCGTGGTCGCCGCGGCGAGCAATGCGCCCTTGGCCGCGAGGCTGCAATCGCTGCGCCAGGTCGTCCACACCCCCGCCGCCGCCAGCGCGGCCGCCAGCATGTGCACCGCCCAGGCCGCCTCCGCCGGCGCGCCGGCGAGCCGCAGCGAGGCGTAGAAGCTCGCCATCTTGTACCAGCCGACCAGCCCGTCGGAGACGATCGCCGTGTAAAGCGGCATCTGTCCGATCCAGGCGGCATAGGAGGCGGGCCCGAAGGCGATGAGGCCGAGCAGCGACAATCCGAGCGTCGACACCGCGGCTCCCGCAAACGCCTTCCAGTCGCGGCCGGCGATGAAGGCGAGCGGCAGCAGCAGCCCGAGCTGCGGCTTCAGGATCAGGCAGCCGAGCACCAACCCGGCGGCGAACGGGCGGCGCGGCAGGCACAATAAGCCGGCGATGAAGATCGCGGCGGTGAGGAAGCCGTTCTGGCCGATGACCGCGTTGACCAGCACCGCCGGATAGGCCGCCGCGATCCAGCCTGAGCCCGGTAGCAGCCGGCGCGCCGCGGCGAGATAGGCGGCGCAGGTGGTCCCGGTCCACACCGCCGCCGACAGGCTGAACGGCAACAGCCCGAAGGGAAGCAGGAGCAGCAGGAAGGCCGGCGGATACGGGAACGGCATCGATCCGTTGAGCGGCACCTCGGTCAGCTCGACCGCCTTGTGCGCGGCGACGTCATAGGCCGCGGCGGCATCGCCGCCCAGCGCCAGCACCGCAGCCGCCCAATAGCTGACATAGTCCATCTCGATCGGATGACGCGCGTTGACGAACGCGGCGGTGACGGCGGCGAACAGGAACAGGAGGGCGATCGGCTTCGCGGCCTTTAGGAGCCATCCATATTGAACCTCTGACATGATCGCGGCGCGGCCTCCGCTGGCGACGATAAGGACGGTTGGTTAACGAAGTCTCGCGGCCGGCTCAGGCTCGGCTGCCGCGCCGGCCCCGAGCAATGCGTCGAGCAGCCCGATCAGCG
>DASVRK010000054.1:0-1767 GCA_036388655.1 Allosphingosinicella sp.
TGGCGATGATCATCAACTCGCGGCGGGGCAGGTCCATGGCGGTGTCGAAATCGACCGTGTCGGGGAAGTCCAGGAGATAGCCGACGCTGCGGGCGACGCGCAGGATGCGGTCGAGCGAGCGGCCGGCGACGCAGACCTGGCGGCCGGTGTCTTGGGCGACCTTGCCGAGCGTGTCGAGGCGGGCGGCGTTGGAGGCGAAGGTGGTGACGAGCACCCTGCCCGCGGCCGCGCCGACCACCTCGTCGAGGCCGGCGCGGACCTCGCGCTCGGAGCCCGACGCTTCCTCCTGGAAGACGTTGGTCGAATCGCAGACCAAAGCGAGGATGCCCTCGTCGCCGACCTTGATCAGCTCGGCGGCGTCGGCGGGGTCGCCGATCTGCGGGAATTCGTCGAGCTTCCAGTCGCCGGTGTGGAAGATTTTGCCGTAGGGCGTGTCGATGAGGAGCGCGTTGCCTTCCGGGATCGAATGGGCGAGCGGCACGAAGCGGAAGCCGAACGGGCCGAGCTGGAAGGTGCCGCCGATGTCGACGCGGTTGAGCTTCACCTCGCGGGTCAGCCCCTCCTCGTCGAGCTTGCCGGCAATGAGGCCGGCGGTGAAGGGCGTGGCGTAGAGCGGCACGCCGAGATCGGCGGCGAGATAGGGGATGGCGCCGATATGGTCCTCATGGCCGTGGGTGAGGACGATGCCGAGCAGGTCCTTGCGCCGCTCCTCGATGAAGGCGAGGTCGGGAAGGACGAGCTCGATGCCGGGATAATTGGGATCGCCGAAGGTCATGCCGAGATCGACCATCACCCATTTGCCGTCGCAGCCGTAGAGGTTGACGTTCATGCCGATCTCGCCGGAGCCGCCGAGCGCGAGGAACAGGATTTCTTTGCCGGGTTTCATTTATCGGGGGATCTTTCTGGTTCGTCATCCCCGCGAACGCGGGAAGCGCGCTTCCTTTCCATCGCCGTCGGGCGCGGGAGAAGGAAGGGAGAAGCGGGATTCCCGCTTTCGCGGGAATGTCGGGGAGGTTCAAGCGGCGCTTAGGCTGCTTTTGTAGAGCAGCGACAGCCCCTGGATGGTGAGATCGGGCTCGATCGCGTCGAAAATGGCCGTGTGCCGGTCGAACAAAGTGGCGAGGCCGCCGGTGGCGACGACTTCGACCGGGTGGCCGATCTCGCGCTTCATGCGCTCGACCAGCCCCTCGATCATCGCGACATAGCCCCAGTAAATCCCGATCTGCATCTGGTCCTCGGTGGTGCGGCCAATGACGGAGAGGTTGCCGGACGGCGCCTCGATGGCGATGCGCGGCAGCCGCGCGGCGGCGGTGACGAGCGCGTCCAGCGACAGGTTGATGCCGGGCGCGATTATGCCGCCTTTATAGGCGCCCGAATAATCGACCATGTCGAAGGTGGTGGCGGTGCCGAAATCGATGACGATGAGGTCGCCCGGATGGATGGCGTGGGCGGCGATGGCGTTGAGCGCGCGGTCGGCGCCGACCGTCTGCGGCTCGGCGACGTCGAGCTCGATCCCCCAGTCGGCGGGCGCGCGGCCGGCGACGAGCGGCTCGACCCCGAAATATTTCTGCGCGAGCACTTCGAGATTGTGCAGCGCGCGCGGCACGACGGTGCCGATGATGACGGCCGACACGATGTCGCGCGGCAGCCCTTCGAGCTGGATGAGCTGGTGGAGCCAGACCGCATATTGATCGGCGGTGCGGCGCGGGTCGGTGGCGATCCGCCAGCGCGCGCGGATCACCCCGTCTTCGACCAGCGCGAAGACGA
>DASVRK010000055.1:0-8348 GCA_036388655.1 Allosphingosinicella sp.
AGCTGATCGCCAAGATCGATTCGGCCCTGCGGCGCATCGACACCGGCGAATATGGCTTTTGCGAAGTCACCGGCGAGCCGATCTCGCTGGCCCGGCTCGAGGCCCGGCCGATCGCCACCATGACGGTCGAGGCGCAGGAGCGCCACGAACGCCAGGAGCGGGTTTCCCGCGACGACTGAGGCGCCGCCCCCGACCGCTTTGCGACGGGGGAGGAAAGCCGGCGTTAACTCGATCGCGACCTTTCTGCGGTAGCTCTGCCTCCGGGCCGGCGGGCCGATCCGGAGGGTGGATGAAGTGATTGAGACCAAGATCGAGAAGAGCGGAGTCGCTGCGGCGCGGGACAGCCGGCGGACGTCGGCCCGCGACAGCATGTTGCTGTCGGCGACGATCCGCCGGGCCCAGGACCCCGACGCCGAACTCAAGCCGGTGCGGGTGCGCAACCTGTCCGCGATCGGGCTGATGGCGGATTATAGCGGGGTTGCCATTCCCGGCGACGCGGTGGTCGTGACGGTGCGCGGCATCGGCAAGGTTTCGGGCAAGGTCGCGTGGCTGAAGCGGGGCCGCATCGGCATAACCTTCGACATCGAGGTCGATCCGCTGATGGCGCGCAAACCGGTCGTGCCGCCGTCGCGGCAAGGGGTGAAGCAGCGCCCGCTCTAATGTAGCGTCGCTGTAAGGCGGCTCCCGCTTAAGGGAAGCGGGAGCGCGTAAGGAAGCGGGAGCCTTGGGCCGCTCAGGCGATGCCGGCGATCGCTTCCTTGATCCTCAATTTTTCTTTCTTGAGGCGGGAAAGGAGCACGTCGTCCGGATGGGGGCGCTGATTCTCTTCGGCGATTCGGGCATCGAGACCAGCATGCTTTTGTTCGAGTGCGGACATATGCGCCTGTTGCATTCCCTTCTCCTCTGTGCGGTTGATGCTGACGGTTAGAACAGCCTATTCGGCTCCTGTCTCCCTCGGTCGGACGGGTGCCCATCTATGTACGACGACCCGTTGATCGATTATCTATATCCCAGAATTTCGTCGTTGAGTAGCGGGGGCCGCAGGGCATGATGCCGATCGACGCAAGCAATGCCGGCCTGGCGCAAAGGCTGGCGCGGCTGAGGATGGAGCATCGCGACCTCGACGCTGCGATCGATGCGCTCCGCAGCCTGGCCGCGCCCGACCAGCTGCAGATCGCCAGGCTGAAGCGCCAGAAGCTCAGGATGCGCGACGAGATCGCCGCCATCGAGGACCAGATGGTGCCCGACATCATCGCCTGAGGCCGCCCGATCGCTCCCGCAGTGGGACGGGGCTCCGGATTCACCTTCTTTCGCAATTCCCGCTTGCTCCCGGCTATGGCAATGTAGCTTTATGGCCGGTGAGGATGCGGGGGCGCGGATGACGCCGAAACTGATCGATTCGCTCTACGTGGAGGCGATGCTTCTGGCGGACGAGGCGCGCGCCTATTTCGACCGCCACGGCCGTGCCGACCGGATGGCGCTCGATCCTTTGGTCCGCGTCGGCTTTTCCTGCGAATCGCTCAAGGTGACGACGCGGCTGATGCACGTCATCGCCTGGCTGCTCACCCAGCGCGCCGTCGAGGCGGGCGAATTGCCGCGCGCGGCCGTCCGGAGGCCGGTGCGGCGGCTCGGCCACGCCGCCGAGAGCGACACGGAGCTGCTCGGCCAGCTCCCCGAGGCGGCGCTGCAATTGGTCCAGGCGAGCCGCGATCTCTATGCGCGGGTGCAGCGGCTCGACGAAGGCTCCGGCACGTTGGAGCCGCAGGCCAGTCCGGCCCGCAGCCTGCTGAGCCGGCTCGAGCGCTCCTTCTGAATTTGCGCTGCGGGCGGCGGCGCGGCTAGACCGCGGCCATGCACGCTTACGAATTTCTCTACGGCCCGAAGCTGATCGCGGGCGCCGGCGCGGCGGCGAGGCTCGGCGAGCTGCTGCCGGCCGGGCGCTGCCTGTTCGTCACGGATGCGGGGCTGCGCGCGCTCGGCCTTGCCGATGCGCCGCTCGCGGCTTTTACCGGCCGCGGCGTCGAGCCGGTCATCTTCGACTCGGTCGAGGCGGATCCCTCGCGGGCAACCCTGATCGAGGCGGTCACCTTAGGTCTGGAGCAGGGCTGCGCCTCCGTCGTCGGCTTCGGCGGCGGCAGCCCGATGGATGTGGCCAAGCTCGCCGCCTATCTGATCGGCAGCGGCGACGATCTCGACACGCTCTGGGGGGTCGGCAAGGCGGCCGGTGCGGGGCTGCCGCTGGCGCTGGTGCCGACCACGGCGGGGACCGGCTCGGAAGCCACCCCGGTCAGCGTGATCACGGTCGGCGAGACCGAAAAGAGGGGCGTCAGCAGCGCCGCTTTGATCGCCGACTGGGCGATCCTGGACGCAGAGCTGACGGTTGGCCTGCCGCGGCCGGTCACGGCCGCGACCGGAATCGACGCGATGGTGCACGCGATCGAGGCCTATACGTCGGCGCACAGGAAGAACCCGCTGTCGGACATGCTGGCGCTCGAAGCGCTTCGGCTGCTGGCCGGGAACCTGCTCGACGCCTGCGAGCGGCCCCGGGACATCGAAGCGCGGGAGGCGATGCTGCTCGGCGCGCACCTTGCCGGGGTGGCGTTCGCCAACGCGCCGGTGGCGGGCGTGCATGCGCTGGCTTATCCGCTCGGCGGCTATTTCCATGTCCCGCACGGGCTTTCCAACGCCTTGATGCTGCCGCACGTGCTGGGCCACAATATGCCGGCCGCGATGGCCCTGTACGCGGAGCTCGGAGTCGTGGTGGAGCCAAGCCTGGCGGCCCAGGGGCGGCAGGCGCAGGCGCAGGGGCTGGTCAATCGGTTGGCGGAGCTCGCCCGCGCGGCCGGGCTGCCGGAGCGATTGTCGGCGGTCGGCGTGGCGGCCGGCGACCTCGATTTGCTGGCGGCCGAGGCGATGAAGCAGGAGCGGCTGCTGGTGAACAATCCATGCCCGATCACGGAGGCCGATGCCCGGCGGCTTTACGAGGCGGCGCTGTGAGCCGGGAGCCGATGCGCGGGCGAGCGGCCTACCGCGTGTGGCGCGAGATCGGCACGCGCTGGGCCGACAACGACGCCTACGGCCACGTCAACAACGCCGTTTATTATGGCTGGTTCGACACGGCGGTGAATGCCTGGCTGATCGAGGCGGGGCTGCTCGACGTGGCGGCCGGCGACCCGATCGGCCTGGTGGTGGAGACCGGCTGCCGCTACGCGCATCCGCTTACCTATCCGGAGCCGGTCGATATCGGCCTCGCCGTGGACGAGGTCGGCCGATCGAGCGTCCGCTACCGCCTAGGCGCTTTCGCCAAGGGGCGGGACGCACCGGCGGCGGAGGCGATCTTCGTCCATGTCTATGTCGGGCGGGAGAGCCGGCGGCCGGTCGAGCTGCCGGAAGCATGGCGGAACGCGTTCGACGAAATCAGAGGTTGAGCTCCTCCCCGGAACGGGGAGGGGGACCGCCGCCGCAGGCGGTGGTGGAGGGGCTGCGCGAAGCACCGACCCCCCTCCACCATGCTGCGCATGGTCCCCCTCCCCGAGCAAGCTCGGGGAGGAACTAGCCCGTCTTCGTCGTTAGCTCCCGCAGGGCCGCCTCATATTCCGCGGCAAGCGTGGCGACGTAATCCGCTGCCGGCTGGACCTTGGTCACCGCGCCGATGCCTTGGCCCGAGCCCCAAATGTCCCGCCAGGCCTTGGCGCTTTGGCCGCCGCCGAAGTCCATCGTCTTGAGGTCGCCTTCGGGCAGCTTGTCGGGGTCAAGGCCCGAAGCCGCGATCGACTGGCGCAGGTAATTGCCGTGGACGCCGGTGAACAGGCTCGAATAGACGATGTCGGCGGCGCGGCCGGCGACGATGCCGTGCTTGTAATCGGCGGCGGCATTGGCCTCTTCGGTGGCGATGAACGGCGAGCCGATATAGGCAAGGTCCGCGCCCATCGCCAAAGCGGCGAGGACGGCGTGCCCGTTGGCGATCGCCCCCGACAGGATCAGCGGCCCTTCGAACCAGTCGCGTATCTCCTGGACGAGCGCGAAGGGCGACAAGGTGCCGGCATGGCCGCCCGCTCCCGTGGCCACCGCGATGAGGCCGTCGGCGCCCTTCTCGACCGCCTTGCGCGCGAAGCGGTCGTTGATGATGTCGTGGAGGGTGATGCCGCCCCAGCCGTGGACCGCCTGGTTGACCTCGACCAGCGCGCCCAGCGAGGTGATGACGATCGGCACCTTCCATTTGGCGCAGGTCGCCATGTCGGCCTCGAGCCGGTCGTTGGAGCGGTGGACGATCTGGTTGACCGCGAACGGGGCGGCGGGGCGATCGGGATGGTCGCGGTCCCAGGCGGCGAGCTCTTCGGTGATCCGGTCCAGCCATTCGTCGAGCAGCGGCTGCGGGCGGGCGTTCAGGGCAGGGAAGGAGCCGACGATGCCGGCCTTGCACTGGGCGATCACCAGGTCCGGGTTGGAGACGATGAACAGCGGCGCGCCGATGACGGGCAGGCGCAGGCGGTCGAGCGGGGCGGGGAGCGGCATCGGCTTTCCCTTAACGTAAAGGAGGGGGGCGTCAATGCGGGAGCGTAACGGTGTGTCGGATCACCTAGGCGAACTGGCCTGAGGTGCAGCCGTGGCGACACCCGTCATTCCAGCGAAAGCTGGAATCTCTCTACCTTGGTGAGCCGAAGAAAAGGGAGATCCCAGCTTTCGCTGGGATGACGGGGTGGCTGCTAACGGGCTCCCTGACCGGGCTCAGTGTCCCGCCTGCGGCCCTCGCTCCAGCCCCGAAAGCGCGAGCTGTTCGTCGATCTGCCCCATCAGGCGCGCGAGCGCCGACTCGTCCTTGGCCTCGGCGCGGGCGACGAGGACGTCCTGGGTGTTGGAGGCGCGCAGCAGCCACCAGCCGTCGTCCGTGTTGACCCGCGCGCCGTCGGTGCGGTCGACCTTGGCGCCGTCCGTTTCGAGCCGGGCGAGAACTTCGTCGATGACCGGGAATTTGCGGCTCTCGTCGACCTGGAAGCGCATTTCGGGAGTGTTGACCATCGCCGGCATCGCCGAACGGAGGGCCGTGAGCGAGCCGCCGAGCTGCGAGACGGCGCGGATCAGGCGGACGGCGGCGTAGAGCGCGTCGTCGAAGCCGTAATAATCGTGGGCGAAGAAGATATGGCCGCTCATCTCGCCGGCGAGCGGGGCGCCGGTCTCCTTCATCTTCGACTTGATCAGGCTGTGGCCGGTCTTCCACATCAGCGGCTTGCCGCCGAGCTCGGCGACGCGGTCGAACAAGGCCTGGCTCGCCTTGACGTCGGCGATGATGGTGGCGCCGGGGACGTCGTTCAGCACCGGCTCGGCCAGGATCGAGAGCAATTGATCGCCCCAAACGACCCGGCCGGAGCCGTCGACCGCGCCGATCCGGTCGCCGTCGCCGTCAAAGGCGATGCCGAAATCGAGGCCTTTGTCGCTGACCAGCCGCTTCAGATCCTCGAGGTTCTTCTCCTCGGTCGGATCGGGATGGTGGTTGGGGAAGCTGCCGTCGATGTCGGTATAGAGCAGGTGATGCTCGCCGGGCAGGCGCGCGGTCAGCCGCTCCAGCGCCGGGCCGGCGGCGCCGTTGCCGGCGTCCCAGCCGATGCGGAACGGGGCGCCGTCGAAATTCTTGAGCAGGCGGTCGATGTAAAGGTCCATCACGTCGGCTTCGGTGGCGGTGCCGGAGCCCTCGTCCCAATCGCCCGCTTCGGCCATGCGGCCGAGTTTCTGGATGTCCTGGCCGAAGAAAGCGCTGCCGAACATCACCATCTTGAAGCCGTTGTAATTGGCCGGATTGTGGCTGCCGGTGATCATGATGCCGCCGTCGACCTCGAGCTCGGCTTCGGCGAAATAGAGCATCGGCGTCGGGCCGAGCCCGACCCGCACCACGTCGACGCCACTCTCGTTGAGGCCCCGGATCAAAGCCGCTTCCAGCACCGGGGAGCTCTCGCGCCCGTCGCGGCCGACGGCGGCGCGGGTGCCGCCGCCGCGGCGGACCAAGGTGGCGAAGCTGCGGCCGAGCGCATGCGCATCCGCCTCGCGCAAGGTTTCGCCGACGATCCCGCGGACGTCATATTCGCGCAGCGAGGTCGGGTCGAAACGATGACTCATGGGATGCTCCATTGATGCGGGGATTAGGATCAGGACGCGCGGGGCGTCCTGCGGTTCATTTCCGCGACCAAAGTGTCGCGCGCGACGTTGACGCGGTTGGCGAGCTCGGCCGAGCCGCCGGCATCGGGGTGGACGCGGGCGATCAGCCGCCGGTGGGCGTCGCGGATTTCCGCCAGGCTGGCGCCGTCGCCGACGCCGAGCAGCTTGCGCGCATCCTCGACCGGCATTGTCGGCGGCGCCGACTTGCCGCGCCGATAGGCGGCCCACAGGATCGCGCCGGCCATCAAGGCGGCGCCGGGCAGCAGGCGGCCGGTGGTCAGCAGCCGAAGGCCGAGCAGGAACAAAGCCGCCGCGACTCCATCTTCATAAGTGAAGCCCTTGAGGCGGCCGCTCCACCAGGCCCAGCCGAGCCCGGCGGCGAGCGCAAGGATGACGACGCCCGGCACCGGCTCAGCCGGCGAGGGCGGCGCGCGGCTGCGGCGCCTTCTTGCCTTCTTCGGGAATGCCGAAGCCGGCGATCATCTCGCGCAGCTCCTGGCGCGCGGCGATGTGGCTGAGGCCGACTTCGCCGAGATGGCCGAGGTCGAGCAGGGTCAGGCCCTTGGGGAACAGCTCGCGGTAGATGACGCGCTCGCCGAGCCCGGGGATGACGCGGAAGCCGACGCGGCGGGAAAGCTCGTCCAGCGCGGCGCCGACGCGGCGCATGTTGCGCGCTTCGATATGCTGCATGCGGTTCCTGAGCAGCACCCAGTCGACGCTGGCGCCGGTGGTCTTGGCGCGCTGGGTGCGGCTCTTCCAGACCAGCTCCGCGTAAAAGCTCGGCCGGCGGACCTTGTAGGTCTCGGCGTCGACCTCGCCGATCAGGTCGAGATCGACGAAGCTGTCGTTGATCGGCGTCACCAGCGTGTCGGCGCGGAGCATGGCCTGGCGGGCATAAGGATCGTCGCGGCCGGGCGTGTCGACCACCACCACCTCGACATCGGCGGCAAGCCGGTCGAGCTGGGCATCGAGATCGTCATTCTTGTCCGGGTCGAAGGTCTCGTAGAGCGGCATCGGCAGCTCGGTTGCCAGCCGCCGGATCGAGGCGGCACGATTGTCGAGATAGCGGCCGAGGGTGCGCTGGCGCGTGTCGAGGTCGATCGCCGCCACCCGCCGCCCCGCCGCCGCCAGCGCGACCGCGCTATGGACGGCGGTCGTGGATTTGCCGGTGCCGCCCTTTTCGTTGGCGAATACGATGAAATGCGGCGCTGCCCCAGCCATCCTGCCCCGTCTGCCCCTCTTGATCTTGGTTCGGCGCGCCCGCAAAGAGCGCGCTCCTTCCTTCAAGTTCCAGCCTGTATCGGAGCCCATGCGGCGGTGCAAATAGTCCGTGAAATCACTGCGCTTAGGCGTGCCGTGGCGGAGTTGAGAGCGGACGGCGGCACGATCGCGCTGGTGCCGACCATGGGCGCGCTCCACGCCGGCCACATGGCGCTGGTGGCGGAGGCGCGGCGGCGCGCCCGGCATGTGGTCGCCTCGATCTTCGTCAATCCCAAGCAATTCGGCGCCAATGAGGATCTCGCCAGCTATCCGCGCCGCGAGGCGACTGATGGGGCGATGCTCGATGCCGAGGGCGTGGCCCTGCTGTGGGCGCCTGAGGCGGCGGACATGTATGGCGATGGCTATGCGACGACCGTGAGCGTGGCCGGGGTCAGCGACGGCCTCGACGGGGCGGCGCGGCCCGGCCATTTCGACGGAGTCGCGACGGTGGTGGCGAAGCTGTTCAACCAGGTGCGGCCCGACCTCGCGCTATTCGGGGAAAAGGATTATCAGCAGCTTGCCGTCGTCCGAAGGATGAGCGCGGACCTCGACCTCGACGTCGAGATCGTCGCCGTGCCGACGCAGCGCGACGCCGACGGCCTCGCTCTGTCGTCGCGCAACATCTATTTGTCGGACGAGGAACGGCGGGCGGCGCGGGCGCTGCCGCGCGCGCTCGGCGAGGCGGCGCGGACGATCGGCGCCGGCGGCGCGGCGGCCGACGCGCTGGCGACGGCGCGCGAGCGGCTGGCGGCGGCGGGCTTCGATCCGGTCGACTATGTCGAGCTGCGCGACGCCGCGACGCTGGAGCCGCTGGCGGCGCTCGACCGCGCGGCGCGTATCCTCGCCGCCGGGCGGATCGGCCGGACCCGCCTCGTCGACAATGTGGCCGTCGAGCCGCAGCCCGAATGAGGTCACTTTCGCGTTAACCATTTCTTTGC
>DASVRK010000056.1:0-3783 GCA_036388655.1 Allosphingosinicella sp.
TCACTTATTCGCGGCCGTTCTGGGAGTACCGGCTGGGCTCGGTGGGGATGATCATCGGCGCGGTCATCATCGCGCTGACCGCCTTCGCCCTCTCCTTCATCCTGTCGAGCGTCGAGCGGTTCGTGGTCAGCTTCGTGCCCGGAGCCGACACATTGTTCCTGAACCTGTTCAGGCTGGCCCCCGCCGCGATGCTGTTCGGATCGCTCTACCTGCTCTTCTACACGCTGACGCCCAAGCGCTATCGCACCAAGTGCCGCAAGTGGCCCGGCCCCGCCTTCGTCACCATCTGGTGGCTGGCGACCACCGCCTTGCTGCCGGTGGTGCTGTCCTCGCTCGGCAGCTACGACCTCACCTACGGCAGCCTGGCCGGGGTGATCATCGCCTTGTTCTTCTTCTTCATCATCGGCCTCGGCGTCGTAATCGGGGCCGAGCTCAACGCCGCACTAGCCGAGACGCCGGATGAAGCCCTAAAGGAGCCGGAGCCAAATCACAGCGAGGCGACAATATGAGCGGATTGATGGCGGGCAAGCGCGGGCTGATCATGGGCCTCGCCAACGACCGCTCGCTCGCCTGGGGGATCGCCCGCGCGCTCGGCGAGCATGGCGCCGAGCTTGCCTTCAGCTACCAGGGCGATGCGCTGAGGAAGCGGGTGGCGCCGCTGGCCGGGCAGGTCGGATCGGATTTCCTGATCGATTGCGACGTTTCCGACATGGCGGCGATCGACCGCGCCTTCGCCGAGATCGAGGCGCGCTGGGGCCGGCTCGACTTCCTCGTCCACGCGATCGGCTTTTCGGACAAGAACGAGCTTCGCGGCAAGTTCGTCGACACCAGCCTCGACAATTTCCTCATGTCGATGAACATCTCGGTCTACAGCTTCGTCGCCGTCACCCGCGCCGCGCGCCGGCTGATGCCCGACGGCGGCAGCATCCTCACGCTCAGCTATTACGGCGCCGAGAAGGTGATCCCGCATTACAATGTGATGGGCGTCGCCAAGGCCGGGCTCGAGGCGAGCGTCAAATATCTCGCGATGGACCTCGGCCCCGAGAAGATCCGCGTCAACGCGGTCTCGGCCGGCCCGATCAAGACGCTGGCGGCGAGCGGCATCGGCGACTTCCGCTACATCATGAAGTGGAACGAATATAATTCGCCGCTGCGCCGCAACGTCACGATCGAGGATGTCGGCGGCGCCGCGCTCTATCTGCTGTCGGATCTCGCCAGCGGGGTCACCGGCGAGATCCACCACGTCGATGCCGGCTATAACGTGGTCGGGATGAAGGCGGAGGACGCGCCGGACATCGCCACCGTCTGAGGAGGCGCGCATGCCGCAGATCAGCATCGAATATAGCGCCAACATCGCCGCCACCTTTGACGCCCGGCGGTTCACGGGCGAGGCCCACAAACTGCTGGTCGCCATGGTCGAGACCGAGCTGGCGAGCTGCAAGACGCGCCTGATCGAGCTTCGCGACGTGGTGATCGGCGACGGATCGGACGCCAATGCGATGGTCCATGTCGACCTGCGCATCCTTTCGGGACGAACACCGGCGCAGAAGCGGCAGCTCGGCGAGGCGGTGATGGCGGCGCTCGCCGCGGCGGTGGCGAGACCTGAGGGGCTCGACCTCCAGCTTACGGTCGAGGTGCGCGACCTCGACCGCGACCATTACCACAAGCAGCGGCTCCGATGAGCGTCAACGGCTTCGGCCGGCTCTTCCGCTTCACCACCTGGGGCGAAAGCCATGGGCCGCAGATCGGGGCGGTGGTGGACGGCTGCCCGCCCGGACTCGCGCTGAGCGAGGGCGACATCCAGCCTTGGCTCGACCGGCGGCGGCCGGGCCTGTCGCGGCACACCAGCCCGCGCGCCGAGCCGGACCGGGTCCGCATCCTCTCCGGCGTCTATGAAGGCCAGACCACGGGGACGCCGATCAGCCTCGTCATCGACAATGTCGATGCGCGGCCCAAGGATTATGCCGGGCAGCCGCACCGGGCCGGCCATGCCGACTCCACCTATGAGGCGAAATACGGGCTGCGCGACCCGCGCGGCGGCGGGCGGGCCTCGGCGCGCGAGACGGCGGCGCGAGTCGCGGCCGGAGCGGTGGCGCGGCTCGTCATCCCCGAAGTCTCGATCGAAGCCAGGCCGGTGGAGATTGGCGGCTCCGGCGACGAGAGCCGGTGGGAGGCCCTGCTCGACGAGGCGCGAGCGGCGGGGAGCTCGCTCGGCGCCGTGATCGAGGGCGTGGCGCGCGGCGTGCCGGCCGGCTGGGGCGCGCCGGTCTACGCCAAGCTCGACGCCGAGCTTGCCGGGGCGATCATGTCGATCAACGCCGTCAAGGGGGTCGAGATCGGCGCCGGCTTCGGCGTCGCCCGTCGGCGCGGGGAGGATAATGCGGAGCCGGATTTCGCCGGCGGCATTGTGGGCGGCATCGCCAGCGGCGGGCCGATATTGCTGCGTGCCGCGTTCAAGCCGACCTCGTCGGTGCCCGCGCTCGGCGTCACCGGCCGCCACGACCCTTGCGTCGGCCTGCGCGGCGCGCCGGTGGTCGAGGCGATGATGGCGCTGGTGCTCGCCGACCACAAGCTGCTCCACCGGGCGCAATGCGGATGAGCGGCGCGCGACGGCTCCTGGTCAGCGGCTTGGTGCAGGGCGTATTCTACCGCAACTGGGCGGTGGCGCAGGCGCGCGAGCTCGGGCTGGCGGGCTGGGTGCGGAACCTCCGGAGCGGGAATGTCGAGCTGCTTGCCGTGGGTGATGAGGAAGCTTTGCAGAGCCTGGTCGAGCGTTGCCGGCGGGGACCGCCGGCCGCGGTGGTGGAGGATGTGCAGGTGAGCGCCGCGGAAGCGGGGCCGCTGGAGGGGTTCGAGAAGCGGCCGACGGCTTAGGATGCCTTGCTTATGTTCCCCGGCGAAAGCCGGGGTCCAGGAAGGAAGGGTCTGGACCTCGGCCTTCGCCGGGGAACCATTGGCGTGCGCGGCGCTAGCCTCTCCGCCGCCCCACCAAAGTCCCCTTGGTGCCGCTCTTCACCAGCTCGAAATCGAATTCCGGCCAGTCCTTGCGCCAGCGGCGGGCGATGACGCGTTCGCCGGGGCGGGCGCCGTCGTCGAGGAGGATCGTGCCGCCGGGCGCGATCCGGCCGAACAAGGTGGCGGCGCTGCCGCGGGTGAAGGGGTGGATCGTCCACGGCGGTCCGTCGATCAGCATCAGGTCGATGGCGTCGGGCAGCGGCCCGTGATCGTACCACAGGCCGGGCCAGCCGTCCGCGGCCGGCACCAGCGGAACCGCGCGCAGGTCCGCCGCCAGCCCGTGCTCAGCGAGCCAGTCGCGCGTCGCCTCGACGAAATCGGCATGCTGGTCGAAGGCGATGTGAGTGCCGCCGCCGGCCAGCTCGAGCGCGCGGGCGATGATCAGGGTGGAGGCGCCGGCGCCGAATTCGACGACCAGCTTCGGCTTCTGGCTGAGGATATGGTCGGCGACGAGGGTGAGCAGCCCGACATCGGCCTTCCAGCTGCCCAGATTGGGGAGCGCGTCCTGGGGCAAGCCGAGCCGCTCGAGCAGAGCGCGCTTGCCGGCCTTGCTGCCGCCGTGGAGGCTGCGCAGCAACCAGGGCGCGTTGATCGGGCCGAACGCGAGCAAGGTCGCCCAGTCGGCGAACGTGCGCCGCCACGCCGAGGCCTGGGCCTGGTCGGCGCGGGGCAGCAGCCCGGTGACCTCGCGCGAGGTCATCAATCGGCGAACGGATCGCGCACGAGGATGGTGTCCTCGCGCTCGGGGCTGGTCGAGACCAGGGCGAC
>DASVRK010000057.1:0-11382 GCA_036388655.1 Allosphingosinicella sp.
TCCGGCTGCGCTTCGGCGCGCTGTGCCCCCATGCTCATAACGGGACCATATCAGTTTTGGACCGGGGCGAAAGGGCGCTGACGGGAACCTGCCGTTAACGCGAGTCCTTTATCGGATGAACCATGGCCTATGACCCCGGAGCCCTCAACGCCTCGCTCGCAGCCGCCGTCGGCAGCGATCCCGGCCTGGTGGGCGAGCTTCGCGCCGCCTTCGTCGAAAGCGCCGAGCGCCAGGTCGATCTGATGGCGCGCGCCCGCTGCGACGCCAATTGGCAGCTCGCCGCCTCGCGCCTCAAGAGCCTCGGCGCGAGCTTCGGCGCGATCGGCCTCATCGCGCTGGCCGATGAGGCGCTCGACGGCGCCCCCGGCGATCCGGTCGTGCTGCGCAAGCTGCGCGCCGCCGTCGACGACTTCGCCTCGATGTGAGCCGAACCGCTTTGCAACCTTGCTAACCGCCGCCTATCCTCGCCCGTTCGTCGGGAGGGGAATGATTTGGCCTTGGCCGCACTGATCTGCGCTTATCAGGAAAGCGACGAGCCGGGCGGGGCGCTGCGCGCGACGCTGCCCCTCGCCGGGCGCAGCGTGGTCGAGCGCCAGGCGCGGCTCGCCGCCGCGGCCGGAGCCGAGCGCATCATCATCCTGGTCGAACGGCTGCCGCCCGATCTCGCCGCCGCGATCGACCGGCTGCGCTCCGAGGGCGTGAGCGCGCTCGTCGCCCGCGGCGTCGCCGAAGCCGCCGCATCGGTCCAGCCGGCCGACCGGCTGCTGTTCGTCGCCGACGGGCTGATCGCCGGGCAGGGGCATCTGAGCCGGCTCGTCGAAGCGCAGGGAACGGCCGTGCTCACGGTCCCCGATCAGAGCGTCGACGATCGTTTCGAGCGGATCGACGCCCATTCGCGCTGGGCAGGCCTCGCCCTGCTCGACGGCGAGATGCTGCGGCGCACCGCCGACATGCTCGAGGATTGGGACCTGCAATCGACTTTGCTGCGCCGCGCGGTCCAGGGCGGCGCCCGCCAATATGCCCTGCGCACCGATCCCGGCGACGAGCCGCCGGTCATCGCCGAGCGCGCCGAAGATCTCGACGCCGCCGAAAGCCGGATCGTCGAGCGCGCCGGCGCCGCCCGCGGCGACTGGGCCTCGCTCTATCTGCTCGGGCCGATCGAGCGCAGCCTCACCGGGCTGTTGATGCCGACCTCGGTCACGCCGGGCTGGCTCGACATCACCGCCGCGGCGCTCACCGGCCTTGCCGCCTTGCTGTTCGCGCAAGGCTGGCTGTGGGCCGGACTGGTGCTGGTGTTGGTGTCGACCCCGCTCGACGGCGCCGCCGAGCGGCTTGCCGCGCTCCGGCTCCAGCCGCGCCGCGGCCTCGGCTGGTGGAGCTATATCCTGCCGGCGCTCGCCGCCGCCGCCCTGGTCGCGCTGGCCTGGGCGCTCGGCCGCACCGCCGGCTGGGGCTGCCTCGCACTCGCCGCGACCACGCTCGCTTTCTTGCTCGCGCTGCGCGGCGAGACCGGCGCCGGGATGCCGGCGAGCGCCCGCTTCTTCCTCGCCGAGCGCAAGGGCATGGCCTGGCTGATGCTGCCCTTCGCCGCCGCCGGCCTGTGGGTGACCGGGCTCGGCGCGCTCGCCGGCTATGCCGCCGGCTCCTTCTTCTGGGCGCAGCGCCAGGTCCATCGCCCTCGCGATTGACTTGGCCCCCTCCGCTCGGGGAGAGGGCGGAGGG
This sequence comes from Allosphingosinicella sp., assembly GCA_036388655.1. Lineage (GTDB taxonomy): Bacteria > Pseudomonadota > Alphaproteobacteria > Sphingomonadales > Sphingomonadaceae > Allosphingosinicella. The sequence continues at coordinate 1,723 of DASVRK010000057.1, forward strand.
TTCAACATCATCACTTTTGGGCCATGGCCGATCGCGCGCTTGACGGGCCGCCGTCATGGTCCCCACCCTGTACGCGTACGCGTGAAGAAAGTTTGCCGATCATGAAGCTTGTCGTCGTCGAATCGCCCGCCAAGGCGAAAACCATCGAAAAATATCTGGGCGGCGATTATCGCGTGCTCGCCTCCTACGGCCATGTCCGCGATCTGCCGCCCAAGGACGGCTCGGTCGATCCCGACAACGGCTTCGACATGTTGTGGGAGACCTATGCCGACAAGGCCCGCCAGCTGAAGGCGATCACCGACGAGGCGAAGAAGGCCGATTCGCTGATCCTCGCGACCGACCCCGACCGCGAAGGCGAGGCGATCAGTTGGCACGTGCAGGAGGTGCTGCAAAAGCGCCGCGCGCTGCCGGCCGACGTGTCGCGGGTGACGTTCAACGCCATCACCAAGGCGACCGTGCTCGAGGCGATGAAGCATCCGCGCGCGCTCGACGAGGATCTGATCGACGCCTATCGCGCCCGCCGCGCGCTCGATTACCTGGTCGGCTTCACTTTGTCGCCGGTGCTGTGGCGCAAGCTGCCCGGCGCCAAGTCGGCCGGCCGGGTCCAGTCGGTGTCGCTGCGGCTGATCGTCGACCGCGAGCGCGAGATCGAGCTGTTCCGCGCCCAGGAATATTGGAGCGTCTCCGCGACCATGGAGGCCGACGGCACCGAGTTCCTCGCCCGCCTGGTCCGCTTCAAGGGCGAGAAGATCGACCGGCTGACGATCGGCGAGCAGGGCACCGCCATGGCCGCCAAGGCGGCCGTCGAGGCGGGGCGGTTCACCGTCGAGACGGTCGAGACGCGGCCGTTGAGCCGCAACCCGCCGCCGCCCTTCACCACCTCGACCCTGCAGCAGGAGGCGGCGCGCAAGCTCGGCTTTTCCGCCAGCCACACGATGCGCATCGCCCAGCAGCTCTACGAGGACGGGTCGATCACCTATATGCGCACCGACGGCGTCGACATGGCGCCCGAGGCGATCTCGGCCGCGCGCAAGGCGGTCGCGGCGCGCTACGATGCCGGCTACGTCCCCGACAAGCCGCGCGTCTACACCACCAAGGCCAAGAATGCGCAGGAAGCGCATGAGGCGATCCGGCCGACCGACTTCAGCCGCGACCGCGCCGGATCGGGCGACCATGGCCGGCTCTACGACCTCGTCTTCAAGCGCGCGCTGGCCAGCCAGATGGCCTCGGCGCGGCTCGAGCGCACGACCGTGGAAATGGCCGACGGCACCGGCCAGACCGGCCTCCGGGCGACCGGCCAGGTCGTGCTCTTTCCGGGCTTCCTGGCGCTCTATGAAGAGGGCAAGGACGATGAGGCCGACGAGGAGAGCCGGCGCCTGCCGCGCCTGCGCGAAGGCGACGCCCCGGCCAAGAAGTCGGTCCATGCCGAGCAGCATTTCACCCAGCCCCCGCCGCGTTACTCCGAGGCCAGCCTGGTCAAGAAGATGGAGGAGCTCGGCATCGGGCGGCCGTCCACTTACGCCGCGATCCTGCAGACGCTGAAGGACCGCGACTATGTCCGGATCGACAAGAACCGCTTCTTTCCCGAGGAGAGCGGGCGGCTGCTGACCGCCTTCCTCGAGCGCTTCTTCGAGCGCTACGTCTCCTACGATTTCACCGCCGGACTCGAGGACAGCCTTGACGAGATTTCCGGCGGGCGCGCCGATTGGCAGGCGGTGCTCGACGCCTTCTGGCGCGACTTCAAGCCCAAGACCGCCGAGGTGATGGAGCAGAAGCCGTCCGAGATCACGCTGGCGCTCGACGAATTCCTCGCGCCCTTCCTGTTCCCCGACAAGGGCGACGGCAGCGATGCGCGGCTGTGCCCGGCCTGCGGGGAGGGGCGGCTGGCGCTTCGCGGCGGCCGGTTCGGCGCGTTCGTCGCTTGCTCCAATTATCCCGATTGCAAGTTCACCCGCCGCTTCGCCCAGGGCGGCGAGGAAGCCAGCGGCGAGGAGAGCGGGCCGGAGCTGCTCGGCCAGGACCCGGTCGGCGGCCAGGACGTGCTGCGCAAGGTCGGCCGGTTCGGCCCCTATGTCGAAATGGGCGAAGGCAAGGAGGCCAAGCGCGCCTCGATCCCCAAGGATGCGGGCGAGCTCGACCTCGAGCTGGCGCTGCGCCTGCTGTCGCTGCCGCGCACGGTCGGCCTCCACCCCGAGAGTGGCAACCCGATCACCGCCTCGATCGGCCGCTACGGCCCCTATCTCGCGCATGACGGCAAATATGCGAAGCTTGGGGGCACCGCCGAGGTGTTCGAGACCGGCATGAACGCGGCCGTCGTCAAGCTGGCCGAGGCTGCCGCCGGCGCCGGCCGCGGGCGCGGCTCGCGCGAGCCGTTGAAGGTGCTGGGCGCGCACCCGCGCACCGAGCTGGAGCTCCGCCTGATGGAGGGCCGGTTCGGCCCCTATGTCACCGACGGCACGACCAACGCGACCTTGCCCAAGTCGCTCGCGCCCGACGCCCTCACCCTTGAGGAAGCCGCCCAGCTGATCGACGACCGCGCCGCCAAGGGCCCGCCGCCCAAGAAGGGCAGGGGCAGGAAAGCCGCGCCCGCCAAGAAGGCGGGTGAGAAGAAGGCGCCTGCGGCGAAGAAGGCACCCGCAGCGAAGAAGGCGCCGGCCGCGAAGAAGGCGCCGGCCGCGAAGAAGGCGGCCGATCGTCAGCCTCGCCTGAGGTCCGCGGAGCCGCGGCCCTAAGAGGCTCTTTGCACCGTCCATTCCGCTCCGCGCCCAAGCCGGCTGCGCCGCGCGCCAATCTCGCGAGATCGTGAGCTTCGCGCCGTCAGCAAGACCTTTCATCACCCCAGGATGCGAACTCGCGAGAGGCCGGCGTCCGTCTCCCGCCGAAGTTCGTTTTAGCGTGACCTTAGTGTGACCTTCCGCCGCGCCGCCCGGCGATCGAACGCTGGCGGGCTCGGCCCGTCTCCCCGGCGCCGCACCACGATCGGGTTGGCAGCCGTGAACTTCGACTCGTGCCCAGTTCCGCCCCGGAGCAGGGGAGGGCGCGCCTCTCGGCAAGCCTCACTTCCTCAACTTATTTCCGCCACCTCGGCTGGTTCGACGCCGCCGCCGGCCTGGCCCGCTTCAATCCTCCAACACCCATTTCATCGTGAAGCGCAGCTCGGTGGGGAGCGCCTTGCCGGCCTCGTCGCGCGGTGGAAGGAAGCGGCCGCGCTTCATCATCAAATCGCAGGTCGCCTGGTCGAGCGCCTTCGATCCGCTGGCCTGGTCCACCGTGCACCGGCTGGGCCGGCCTTCCTCCGTCACGGCCACCAGCACCCGGCTCGTGCCGGTCTCGCCGCGACGGCGCGCTTCGGCCGGATAGTCGCCGGCATTGGTCCACTCGCCCATCGATCCGCACGGCCGCAGCGGGAGCGGGCCGGTCGGCGGGTCGGGCTCGGCCGGGCATTCCGCCGGCGGCGGCGGCGCGATCGCGGCCTCGACCCGTTCGGGCGGCGGCGCCGCGTCGGGCTTGGCCCCCGGCGCCGGCTGCGGAGCCGCCTTCGAACCCGCCTTCGACCCCGCCGCCGGCGCCCCCGCCAGCCAGTCGACCTCCACCACCATCGTAGTCGCCACCGACAAGCCCGCAAGGTCGGTGCCCGGCAGGAACAGCGCGTTGGTGAGGAGGGCGTCGCAGGCCGCCGCCGTCAGCACCGACGCCTGCTGGAGACCGGCCGGTACGCATCCGGTGACGGCTCCGGAGCTCGATATCGTGAGCCCGAGCGTCGAGACGATTCGTCCCGCCGCGCCGGCGTGCAGGGCGCGCGCGGTCTCGTCCTCGTCAAACACCCACAGCTGCGGCGAGCAGGCGATCGGCGCATCGCCCGGCGGCCGGCTTGGCGGGCGCGCCGGACATTGCGGCCGCTGCCAGGCTCCCCGGTTCGGGGTAATGACGAGGCGCTGGGCGGTGGCCACCGGCTGCGCGCGCTCGCTTTGCGGCCCATCGGGCGCCGGCTCGGGGAAGGCCGCCATGTAGCAGGTGGCGAGCAGCAGCCAGCCCAGCACCAGCGGGAATTTGTTGGCCTCGCCCTCGGCGCGCCAGACCAGCGCCAGCACCGCCCCGCAGAACAGGACCAGCGTCGCGACCGGGTAGAGGCGCTCGCCCTCGCCGAGGCGGCCCGCGGCCAGCATCGTCACTCCCGCCGCCGCCGCGACCAAGGCGACCGCCGCCGCCTGGCGCCATCTCGGCACCAGGCGCTCGAGTTCGGCGAGCATCGGGTCGCGGCCCCGCCACCAGATGATGGCGCCGCCGTGGACCGCGATCAGGAACTGGTCCGCGCGATGCCCGCGCAGCGCGAGCAGGGTCATCCAGCCGAACAGGCACGGCCACCACAAGCGGCCGACCAACAGCCGCACCCGCTCCCCCAAGCCGTTCGTGTCCCATTGCGGCGGCTCGGCCGCCACCATCCACGCCACTATGGCGGCGGTGAGCCCGGCCAGCGCCAGGCTGCCGGCGAGGCTGGCCGGGAGCAGCATCCCGGCCGGCAGCAGCAAGGCCGCCGCGGCCATCCATCCGCGCGCCACCCAGGGCCCGGGCCACGGCCGTTGCCACGTCTGCCAGGCATGGTGGCGCTGCTTGACGAGGCGGAAGTAGAGATAGGGCGCCGCCGCCGCGAGCGCCGCCGCCACCGCCCTGTGGACGGCGATCGGAACCGTCGTCGGAACCAGGGTGGCCAGATAGTAAACGAGCGGAGCCAGCAGCAGCGTATCGAAGGTGATCCGCGGCTTCTCCGGGTAACGCTGCCACCATTGGACGCGCTCCGGATGGAACGCGGTGGCCAGCCCCGGCAGCCGATGGTCCGCGATTTCGAGCAGGCTTTGCACCTGCGCCGCCCGCGCCTGCGAAAGTCCCTCCAGCCTCAGCTTCCACTCCGGCGCGGACACTCCGGTCAGCGCTCGCCAGCCGAGGTGCAGCGGGTCGCCCGGCGTCGCCGCGGCATTCATGAAGCGCCATTCCTCGGTCCGGGCGAGCACCCTCGCCACCGCCGGGTTGCGGTCGTGCCGCTCGGAGGAATCATGCCACCTGAAGGCGAGGATGGCGGGTTCCACCAGCGCGTCCGACCGCGGCACCGTCGAGGCGACTCGCCAGGCGATCCAGCGTTCGACCTGGTCGCGCGTCGCGAGTTGCTGGAGCGCGGGCGAAGCCAGGATCTTGTCGAACGCCTCGCGCAGGACATCCTCCGGCTGCGGGTCGGGGCCGGTGAGAAGCGCGTTGAGCCGCCCAAGCTGCGCCTCGAGCGCCTCGGTTTCCCGCCTTTGCTCCAGATCGATCGCGCGCGCCGCCGTTTCCGCCGCGTCGGCGGGCGGCCGCGCGTCGGCCGGCTCGGCCATATCGCGCGCCGCCGGGGCGTGCCGCGGCCCTCCGTCGCCCGCCTCTCCGCCGCTCTCGTCCTCCCCGTCCTCCGCCTCGTCGCTGCCCGGCGCTTCCGGCGGCTGGTAGACGACGGCGTCGGCGTAACGCGTGGCCAGCTCGAACGCCTGGCGGAGCGCCTTGAAGCCGTCCGGATCGTCCTCCGGATTGCAGCTCTTCAGCTTGCGGGCATAAGCGCGCTTGATCTCGTCGCGGCTGCTCCCCGGCCGCAGGCCGAGCCGCTGCCACATGCTCACGCTCACAGGAAGCTGGCCCCTTCGAGCCCATCCAGGGCGGTCGACAGCGCCTCGCGCGCGCGCTCCGCGGTCCGCGGATCCTGCGTCTCGACCGCCGCTTTGAACTCACCGATAATCTGGTCGACATAGCCGCGCGTGTCGCCGAGCGAATCCTGCCAGCAGCGTTCGGCGCGCGCCAGCACCGCCCGGTTCGCCTCCTCGTCGCGCGGGTGCACCTTCAGCACGGCGAGCGCCTCGCGGCGCCGCTGGAGCTCGGCCTCGTCCATTTCGGTTTCCGAATCGAAGATGACGAGCTGGCGCCGTTCGTTGGACGCCGGCACGCTGACATCGACCTCGAGCAGGCCATTGATGTCGTAGGAGAAGCGGCATTCGATGCCCTGGCCGGCCGGCCCGCGCGGCACCGGCACGTCCAGTTCGCCGATCAGCACATTCTCCACGACCGACCGGGATTCGCCCTGATAGACCCGCACCTTCACCATCAGCTGGTTGGCCTGCATCGTGCTGAACATCTGCGACCGGCTTGCCGGCACCGTGGTGTTGCGTTCGATGATCGGCGTGAAGATGCCGTCCTCATAGCGGCCGCTGCCATGGTCGCGGGCGGTCTCGACTCCGAGCGAGAAGGGGCAGACGTCGGTCAGGACCACTTCGCGGAGCGCCGCGTCCCGCGCCTTGAGGCCGGCCTGCACGGCGGCGCCGAGCGCTACCGCCTCGTCGGGGTTGACGGTGGCGTTGGGGAAGCGGCCGAACATCCGCGCGACCGCCTTGCGCACCACCGGCATGCGCGTCGAGCCGCCGATCAGGATCACCTCGCTGAGCGCGTCCGGGGAGAGGCCGCTGTCCCTCAGCGAGCGCAGCACCGGCTCCCGCATCCGGGCGATCAGCGGCTCGACCTTCGCTTCGAATTCCTCGGCGGTGACGGTGAGGGCGAATTCCTGGTCGCGCCACACCGCCCGCATCGTCACCTCCGGGCTCCGGCTGAGCTCGCGCCGCGCCCGCTCCGCCTGCTCGCGCAGCTTCTGGTAGAGCGCGTCGTCCTGCCGCCCCCAGGCGCCCCAGGCCTTGGCGTGGCGCTCCCGCATCATCGCGATCAGGACCTCGTTGAAATCCTCGCCGCCGAGCCGGTTGTCGCCGGTGGAGGCGCGCACTTCGATAATGCCTTCGAAGATTTCCAAAATCGAGACGTCAAACGTGCCGCCGCCCAGGTCGAAGACCAGGAAGCGGGATTCCGCCTCCAGCCGGTGGATGCCGTAGGCCAGCGCCGCGGCCGTCGGCTCGTTCACCAGCCGCTCCACGCGCAGCCCGGCGAGCTCCCCCGCCCGCCGCGTGGCCTTGCGCTGGCGGTCGTTGAAATAGGCCGGCACCGTGATCACCGCCTCGGTCACCGGCTCGCCGAGGAAGGCCTCGGCATCCTCCTTCAGCGATCGCAGCACCAGCGCCGAAAGCTCCTCCGCGCTGAAATTGCGGTCGCCGAGCCGGGTCTGCTTGTTGGTTCCGACATAGCGCTTGAAGGCGGTGGCGGTGCGCCGCGGGTGGCTCGCCTGCCGCTCGCGCGCGGCCATGCCGACGACCACCTCGCCGCCCTCGTCGAGATGGACCGCCGACGGCGTCAGCACCTGGCCCAGCCGGTTGGGAATGAGCACGGCCTCACCGCCGCGCCAGATCGCGGCGGCACTGTTGGTCGTGCCGAGATCGATTCCGATAATCATGAAGCCCCACTTGCCTACGCGCTCCGCAGGTCTTTCAGAATGCGGCGAAACTGGCAACATGCCGCGGCCGCGCGCGCGCCTTTTCCCGCCGGCCGCTCCGGTCGCGCCCGGTCTTCGCCATGCCCGGCCCGCGTTCAGCCCGGAAACCCGGCTAAGGCGTCGGCGCATCCTTCATCAGATCGGCCGGAATGCGGATCTCGGACAGCTTCCAGCCGAGCCCGTGGCGCCGGAAGATCAGGTCCCCCGCGTCCGCGGGCGCGCCCTTGCGGCGCAGCCGGAAGCTGCCCAGGCCCTCCTGGATGATCTCGGCGTCGGACGCGTCGGCGCCGAACGGGCGCTGCGCCGCGGCGCCCGGCTCCGGCGCGCGCGCGAACACCGCTTGCATCGCCTCGGGCGTCAGCAGGCCATCGATCATCGGGTCGATCATCGCCATGCCCAGCATCGCGCCGAGCGCGGCAAAGCCGTCCTCCGCGCCGCCCTTCGCGCCGGCTTCGGCCACGCGCACCGCCAATTGCGCCTTGATCTGCGCCTTCGACGTCTCGCGCAGGACTGGAAAGTCGATATAGCCCGCCAGCCTTTCGCCGTCGCGATCCTCGGCGGCCTCGGCCATCTGATAGAGCGTCCATCGCGGCGAGCCGAAATACCAGCCCGCCGCCAGCGCGACGACGGCGGCCGCGATCAGGATCAGCTTGTTGCGCGTCATCGTCTTCGCCCCCGCCGCTCGCCCGTTCGCCCACAGACCTAGCCGGGCTTCATCCCGCGCGCCAGCCAGAGGCTCCACCCCGCCATGCGCGGCGCCTTCGTCGCGCCCATCAATACACCGGATTCGCTAATTGGCAGAATGCTTGTGCCGCTGACCTGAGGGACTACTTTCAAACTCACAACGAAATGTACATCACGCGGTCAACGGGAAGCGTCTACAAGCGAGCCTCAGGCGCAGCGGTGAACCCAAACGAGAAACCAACGGCCACCGCTAACGTTGACGATACCGTCATAATTGCAATATACACGCCGATGCCAGGAAGGACGCACCCCATGGTCAAGTACGCTGAGAAGGTCGCTAGCAAGCGCGCTCCGCTGCTGGCTCGCCCGCAGCAGGGTGTCGATCGCGCGACCCTACGGACCGAGATAAGCCAGCGGTTCTCCAAGACGCTCGCCTACCTCGCGAAGTGACCGCCGGGCCTGTTTGGCTCTCCATCGAGGATATCCTAGATATTCACGCGCAGCAGCTGGCCCTGTTTGGAGGCGCCGGCGGCATCCGCGACTTTGGATTGATCGAGAGCGCCCTCCTCAGGCCTGAGAATCTCTATCACTACGAGGGCGAGCGTGACGTTCTCACGCTCGCCGTTCGTTTGGGCATCGGCATAGCCGAAAACCACGGATTCGTAGACGGCAACAAGCGAACCGGCGCCGCGGCCATGATCGAATTGTTGGCGGTGAACGGCTATGTGTTGACCATGCCGAATGACACGACGCTCGGCCGCTGGATCGAAGCTGTCATCGAGAACGAGATGCTGGAACAGGAGTTCATCGAGGCTCTGTCCCGTTTCACGGAGCCTTGGCAGTAGCCGGTCGCAATGCGCACCCACATATCGTTCTAGATCATGCGCTTTGCCGACCCGGGAGCGAAGGTGCGATCGATCGTTGAAACGGCCAGGCTGTTGCCGGCCCTGGTCGCCATCGCGCTGGCCCCCGGCGCCTTCGCCCCCACGCCCTCGGCCTACGCGGCCGCGCCGACCACCGCGCCGCCCGCCGAGCCCGCGCCCGCAATCTCCGCCGCCGCCCGCGCCGCCTGGGGCTTCGACCGCAGCGATCTTCCGCCCCATCCCGGCGTCCGCTTCGGCGTGCTGGCCAACGGCATGCGCTATGCGGTGATGCGCAGCGCCGCCCCGGCCGGCGGGCTCTCGCTGCGGCTCCGCGTCGATGTCGGCGCCGCCGCCGAGCGCGGCGATCAGCGCGGCTTCGCCCACCTCATCGAGCATCTGATCTTCCACGGCACCGCCAGCATCCCCGAAGGCGCGCTGCCGCTGATGCTCCCGCGCGACGGGCTCCGGCGGTGGGAGGATTTCAACGCCTATACAACGTTCGACGAGACCGTTTACCGGCTCGATCTGGCGAAATCCGACCGGCGGGCAAGGGAGACGGCCCTGACGGTGCTGCGGGAGATTTCCAGCAACCTCGTCTTCGGCCGTAAGGCCGTCGCGGCCGCGAAGAATGCGGTGATCGCCGAGATCGCGGAGCGGGACGCTGCCGAGGACGCGATTACGGCGGCGCAAAACGCGTTCTTCTTTCCCGGTTCGGGAATCGCCAAC
>DASVRK010000058.1:0-9942 GCA_036388655.1 Allosphingosinicella sp.
CTCGACAGCGTCGACCGCGCCTGGGCGTGGCTGGCGGACGCCGACGACCATGAGGTTCTGAAGGCGATGCGGAGCCATGCGGTGCAGCCGCGGCGGCGCAGCTGGACGAGCTGGCGCCCTGCCGCCGCCGCCGCCGCCGCGATCCTGCTCGTGCTCAGCGCAGGCATGCTGCTGTTCCTCACGCCGGACTGGCGCGGGCCGGCGACGAACGGCGACGCCGCCGGCGACCCGGGCATCCGATATGCCACGGCTCATGGGCAGGTAAGGCGGATCGAGCTTCCCGACGGGAGCGTCATGACGCTCGACGCGCAAAGCGTCGCGGTCGCGCGATCGGGCGCTGCGGGGAGATCGGTGGAGCTTGCCCGGGGGCGCGCGCTGTTCGAGGTCGCGGCCGATGCTTCACGGCCCTTCTCCGTCACCGCCGCGGATCGCCGGGTGGTGGCGGTGGGAACCCGCTTCGACGTGGGCCTGGCCCCGGGGACGCTGACCGTGAACCTGCTGGAGGGCGCCGTCACTGTCGGTCCGCTGGCCGAGGATGTCACCCCGGTGAGGCTGAAGCCCGGCCAGCAATTCGTCGAGCGGGGCGGCAGGGCGAGGATCCGCAACCTGGGCGCGGAGGTCGAGAATGCGGTTGGCTGGAAAAGCGGCCTGCTCCATTTCGACGACGACACGCTTGGCGAGGCGGTTGCCGAGGTGAACCGCTATGCGAACGTCCAGATCGCGATCCGCGACGCGGATGTCGCCGCGATGCGTGTGTCCGGCATGTTCAGGGCGGGCGACTCGGAAGCGTTCGTCGCCACCGTCGCGGAGCTGCGCCCGGTGCGGGGAGTACGCAGCGGCGACAGGATCGAACTCGTTCCCGCCGAATAATAAAGCCGGAGCAGCCACCTGCGGCTTTGCCGTCGCCCCCGTGACCGCGGCCCCCGTTTCTGGTAGGTCACGCGGTCGCTGTGGGGGTGGCTATGCTGATGAGGGGGCGAGCCGGATTTGCGCTTTTCGCGGCCTCGGCGGCGGCGATTGCCGCTCCGGCGCAGGCCGCCGTCCGGTCGGCTGATTTCGCGATCCCGGCCGGACCGCTGTCCGCGACGTTGAACGAGCTCGGGCGGCAGGCCGGCGTCAACCTCCTGTTCCGGCCGGAGGCGGTGAGGGGGCTTTCCAGCCCAGCGGTCCGCGGGAGAATGTCGGTCGAGGCCGCGCTCCGGCGCCTGCTCGGCGGCACCAACCTCACCATAAGGCGCGCGGCCTCGGGCGCGTTCATCGTCGAGGGGCGGGCCGGTCCCGCCGCGGCCGCTCCAGCCGCGGCTCGCAGCAAGCCGACTCCTTCCCCGCCCGCGGAGGAACCGCCTGTTCCCGAGATCCTGATCATCGGCAGGCGTACGCAGAACGTCGACATTCGTCGCCAGGTGAACGACGTTCAGCCCTACCGAGTCGCGACCGGCCGGCAGATCGTGCAGGCGCATCGCGACACGCTCGACCAGTTTTTCCAGAGTCGCGTCACCTCCAACACCCAGGTCGTCTCCCCCTCGCTGTTCGAACGCGGCGAGACGCTGTCCGAGATCGATCTGCGCGGGCTCGGTTCGGACGGCACGCTGGTGCTGGTGGACGGACGGCGGCTGCCGAGTATACCGCGCTGGACGACCTTCGCGTTCGAGCCCGACCCCGAAGGTTTTCGCTTCCGTCAGCCGGACGTCAACGCCATCCCGCTCCACGCGATCGAGCGAGTCGAAACCCTCACCGGCACCGCCGGCGGGATTTACGGCTTCGGCGCGCTCGGCGGCGTGGTGAACGTCGTGCTCAAGCGCGACTATCGCGGCGTCGAGCTCCACGGCACCGCCGGCATCAGCTCGAGGGGCGATGCGGGGCGGCTGAGCCTCGAGGGCCGCGCCGGCTTCACGCCGAATGACGGGCGTACCGACGTGATGCTCTATTTCAGCCACGCCCAATCCGATCCCCTGCGGGTCGGCGACCGCCATTATGCGGTGCGGGACCTGGAGCAGACGCTTCGCTTCGTTCCCGAGCGATTTCTGGCGGTGCCGCCGACGTCGAACTCCGTCCTGGTGACGCCGCTCACCGGAAATTCGCTCACGTTCCGGGAGGAATATGGCGGCGGGCCGCTCGGGGCCGGCTACACCTTCCTCCCCGCCGGGTTCGCGGGGTCCCCGGCGGAGATGGTCCGCGCGCTAAGGCAGCGGGCGGGCCAGTTCGACTTCACCTTGTCGGAGGTCCGGGCGGCGAGCGGTCTCGGCTCGGCGCCGGAACTGACCGCCGGGATCGTCAATGTGCGGCACCGCTTCGGCGCCGGCTTGGAAGGCTATTTCGACGCACTGCTGATGCGCAACAGCGGGCGCCACACCAGCTATCCCGGTGCGGGCACGATGTTCGTACCGCCCGACTCGACGATCAACCCGTTCAACGAAAGCATTCTGCTTCGCTTTCCGCTTCCGGAAGCGAGCGACCACCATCGCCGCCGGTTCACCACCTCCCGCTACACGGCCGGCATGGTAGGCGACCTTCCCCTGAGGGGATGGCGGGCTACGGCCGAAGCGACGTTTGGGTCGATGCGCGCGGACGTGCTGCAAAAGACCGAAGGGTCGACCACGGTGTTCCTCGGTCCGCCGCTGGGGCCGGACCTCAACCCGCTCGGCAATTGGGAGGAGTTTCAGCGCAACGCCGTGATCGACCGCTTCTCGACGGAGACCGAGGCCCATACGCGCAGCCGCTACCGTGAGCAGTCGCTGCGGCTGGCGGGCCCGCTGCTGAGAGCGCCGGGCGGCCTCGTCAATCTGTCGCTGCTCGCCGAACGGCGCAGCGAACGGGTGCCGGCGTTCACGACGGTCACCCGCTTCGAGTCGGCGTTCGGCGGGGGGGAAATCGAAGTACCGACCGGCGCCAGAGGCATCGTCACCACATCCTTTTACGGGGAGCTGCGCGCTCCACTCCTCGGCCATGAGGGTGCGGTCCCGCTATTGGACGGCCTCGAACTGCAGCTCGCCGCCCGCCACGATCGCCTGCGGACAAGCTTCGATCCCCATCCGGAAGACCCCGAAACCGATGAGATCGCGAAGTTCGCGTTTCGCGGCACGTCCTTCACGGCGGGGGCGAAGGCCTTTCCGCTCCCCTGGCTGATGCTGCGCGGGAGCTACGCCACCGGCGAGGCGCAGCCGCCGCCGATGGAGCTGCTCATCCGCGAAGAGGGGATTTACGACGGCCTGGGCGCGACCGACCCGCAGCGGGGCGACAGCCCGGTTGGATCGGAAGCGCCTTTCCTGCGCAGGTTCGGCGGCTCCCCAGACCTCGGACCCGCCCGGGCCAGGACCTTGTCGATCGGCGCGGTGCTCAATCCCTCCGGTGAGCGCGGACCCAGGGTATCGCTCGATTATTCCCGGATCACGAAATCGCGCGAGGGGGCTCTGCTGCACGGCCAATATGTGCTGGACCATGAGGGCCGGTGGCCGGAGCGCGTGGAGCGGGGGCCTTTGTCCGATCAGGATCGGGCTCTGGGCTATACGGGCGGGGTGATCGAAGTGCTCGACGAAAGCGCGATCAATCTGGGCGGTGTGCGAGTCGAGAGCCTCGACGGCCAGTTTGACTGGGCGGTCCCGTTCGTGGGCGGAAGATTGCGCCTGTACGGCGCCGCCACGCTGCAGATCAGCAACAAGCAGCGACAGCTGCTCGATGCGCCGCTGGAGCAGGTCGGGTTCCGCCAGGGGCCGCTCAAATGGCGCGCCAATGTCGGGGCGGACTGGTCGGCCGGCCGCACCACGCTCGGCGCGAACGTCCAATATTTCAGCCGCTACCGCATTCAGGACGCCTTCCTGGATTCGATCACCGACGACGTCTCGGTCCAGGGCTCGCCATGGGTGAAATCACAGGCTTATCTCGACCTGCATGCGAGCCGTAGTTTCGCGCTCCGCAATGCCGGGCCGCTGCGGCGCTTCAGCATCGACTTCGCGATCGTCAACGTGCTCGACACGGCGCCGCCCCGGGAGGCCGGCTATTTCTACAACGGGCCGGGATATAGCCGCTACGGCGACCCGCGCCGGCGCCGGTTCGAGGTCGTGCTCAGTTCCGGGTTCTGAGGCCTGAGCAGGCTCCGGCGAAGGCAAGCTCGTTGGCGGAGCTTGCGGCCGCCGCGAGCGTGTCGGCCATGCGAACCAGGTCGGCGAGCGTGGCCGCCCGCATCTTGCGCATCACCGATCCGCGATGGACCTTGACGGTGATCTCGCTGAGCCCGAGATCTCCCGCCGCCTGCTTGTTCATCTTGCCCGCGGTGACGAGCGCCATGACCTCGCGCTCGCGCCGGGTGAGGGTCTGGAAGCGGGCGCGCAGCTCGGCGCAGCGGGAGTGGGTGGAGCGCCGGGCGCGGTCGACCCGGATGGCGGCGCCGACGGCCTCGAGCATGTCGTGCTCGCGAAACGGCTTTTCGAGAAAATCGACGGCGCCGGCTTTCATCGCCTGCACGGCCGTGCGGACATCGGCGCGGCTCGCGGTGACGATGATCGGCATGTCGGTCCCGAGCGGTTGCAGCCCGGGTTCCTTCCCGCTGCCGCCCATCGCGGCCAGCCGGGCATCGATGACGAGGCAGTTCGCCACGTCCGATTGGCGCGTGTTCGAGAATGCGTCGAGGTCGCCATAGGTTCGAGCCTCCAGCCCCGCGGACCGGAAGAGACCGGCCAAGACCTCCCTCAGCTCGCTGTCGAAATCGAGGATGTGGACGAGCGCGTGCGGCGCCGCGCTCGGCGTCACGAACGGCGATGCCAACGCCTCGCGGTGCGAAAATGCGGCGCCGGCCACCGGGACCCGGCGCGCTTCCATCCGTCTGTCGGCCACGATCGTGATCATGTTCCTCCTCCTGTTCCGCTCCCGCCAAAAGACGCATCGAAACCGGAAATCCCCACCGGCTATTTTCATGAATCGGCGGGGGAGGGCGGCTGGCCTGGCCGCGCCTCGCAGGACCGAGCTCTCAAGGTCTATCTCAGCCAGGCGCAAAGCCGCCTCCGCCGCCCGGACGTCGGCGAGAAGCTGCGGGCGCTCGCTTTCGACGAGGCCGATCCGGTCGTTCGAACCCGCCACGGCCGCCTCCGCCCCGGCCACATCGGCCAGCGCTTTCCTGCTCGCGGCGACCGCCTCGTCGCCGCGTGCTCTCGACACCCATCCGTCGGCGGACGAGCACTTCGGCCACGAAGCCCGCGACCTTGGCGCTGAGCGGCGTCACGTCGCCCCGCACATAGGCATTGTCGGTCCCGTTCGCCCGCCCGCCGCCGGCCACTCCCAAAGCTGCCCCCGCGAACACGATGAGCGCGGCCAGCAGCGCCGCGACGGCCGATCTGGAAAGGGTCATCGGGCGCTTCCGGTCGCGGTACGGGGGGAGCCGGCCAAGGGCGGCTGGCGAGGAAACAGCAGCAGGATCGCCGCGCTGGCGATGAGCATCGCGCCGACGAGCAGGAAGCCGTCGTTGAACGCGAGCACCCACGCTTCGCGGTGTAGCGCGCCGGCGAGGGTCGCGATCGTGCGGGCGGCCGCGAGCGCGTCGTCGCCGGCCCGCGCCGCAAGGCTGCCGGCGAGGGCATCGAGCCGGTCGAGGTTGGATCCGTAGGCGGCAGCGCTTTCGGCGAGCGCGGCGACGTGGAATTTCTGCCGCTCGGTCACCAGCTCGGTCGCCAGCGCAATGCCGAGATTGGTCCCTCCCGCGGTGGTGACGTTGAACATCAACGATGCCGTCGGCCCGTCGGCAGGCTTCAGCGGCGAGCCGCCGGCGACGAGGTTCGGAACCAGGAAGAGCACCTGGCCGGCTCCGGCCAAGGCATAGGAAATCCGGAATTGCTCGGCGGCCGCAAGCGAGGTGCTGCCCGAAGCCAGCAGCGCCGCGAGCCCGAACAGGATCAGTCCCGCCCCGATGATCAGCCGTGCGTCGACCCGGTGCAGCAGCCACCATGCGATCGGAAAGGCGAGCAGCTGCGGGACGGCGGCCCAGAGGAACAGGTTCGCGAGCTCCAGCGGCCGGTACCCCTGCACCATCGCCAGCAACTGGGGCGCCAGGAAGGCGGTACTCGCGAAGCCCGCCCGGAACAGGAGGTTGAGCGTGATCGGGGCGATGAAGCTCAGCCTGGCGAGCAGCGCCAGGCTCAGCACCGGCCGCGGCGAGCGCCAAGCCGTGACGAGGAATCCCGCCCAGGCGCCGGCGCCGATCGCCAGCGACCAGCGGATCAAGTCGCTGTCGAGCCAGTAACGGCGCGTGCCCTGGCCGAGCACGAGCATGGTGGCGGCGAGCGCCAGGCAGAGCAGGAGCAAGGCCGCCCAATCGCGGCGGAGCGCGTCCCAGGCGATCGGCGCGCGCGGAATGAAGAGCAAAGCGGCCGCCGCCAGGCCCGACCCGATCGCCGCCTGGACGAGGAAAAGCGCTTCCCACCCGACCCGGTCCTCGATCAGTCCGGAGGCGGCCGGGCCAAGCGTCGTCGGCAGCAGGAGAAACAGCGCGAGCAGCGAAAGGCCGAACGGCAGGCGCGGCCCGGCGGCGGTCATGAAGGTCGCGGCAAAGGCGATCGGCCCAAAGCCGCCGGCCGCGGAGCCCTGCAGCAGCCGAAGCACGATCATAACGGGCAGCGGAGGCGCGGCCGCGCATCCCAGCGCCGCAAAGGCGAAGACCAACGCGGCCGCCGCCAGGCATCGGCGCAGCCCGAAGCTTGCGATCAGCGGCGAGGAGACGACGATCCCGGCGAGAAGCGCCATGGTGTAGCCCGTCGTCAGCCAGGACGCTTCGTCCGCGGAGGCCCCGATCGCGCCCTGGATATCGGCCAGGTTCGAGGTCACGAACTGGCCGGAGAAGTTTACCAGCAACGATCCCGACAAAGCGGTGGCGAGCAGCAGCACGCTGTCCCGAGGCAGCGGCTCGAGCGCTGCCTGGGGCCCGGCGGGGCGAGGGGCGGCATCAGCCGGCACGATCGATCCGCTCCCCGCCGCGCGCCGCCGGCTAGACCAATCGGATCACGGCTTCGATGTTGCCGCGCGTCGCCTTCGAATAAGGGCAGGTCTGATCGGCCTCTTCGAGCAGTTCCTCGG
The DNA here is from genome assembly GCA_036388655.1 of Allosphingosinicella sp. Lineage (GTDB taxonomy): Bacteria > Pseudomonadota > Alphaproteobacteria > Sphingomonadales > Sphingomonadaceae > Allosphingosinicella. The sequence goes on from DASVRK010000058.1 coordinate 7,060, forward strand.
CCAGCGCCCGGTCGACCCCAGGGATCGTGGCGTTGAGGCGGGCCGCGATCGAATAGCTGCTGTCGCCCTTGCGCAGGTCGACTTCGGCATCGATGGTGACGCCGTCGGGGAGCTTGACGCGCCGCGCGCGGGCGACTTCGGCGACCGCCGCCTCGAAGCAGGCCGACCAGCCGGCCGCGAACAGCTGCTCGGGATTGGTACCCACCGCGTGCGTGCCGGGCGTGGCGAGCCGGACTTCGAGATTGCCATCGTCGCTCCTCGACTGGCCCTGGCGGCCGCCGATCGTGTGCGTCCGCGCCGTGTAGATTACCTTGTCGCTCTGATCCATGAGATCCTCCTTCAGCCGTGGTGCGGCGCCAGGTGCGCGCCGGGGAGCGAAATCTCCGCCGACGCCCATCTTCCGTGCACGGCAATGTCGCCGAACAAGCGTGGATGTGCGCAAGCGGCGGGCGGGCCGCCATTGTGCCTTGGTATGGGCTATACTTGAGTGGGTGCCGGGCCGCTGGGCTCCGCCCAGCAGAGGCTCGAGCGGGTGGATTCCGAAACCTAGGTTCAATGGTCGCCGGCCTGTCGCCGAGCTATGACGCGGCCGTGCATCCGGGTTCCTGATCGGGAGAAAATCCATGCCTCACATCAATGTGCAAGTGACGCGCGAGGGGACCGCGCCCGGCGTCGATCGCGTGACCCCGGAGCAGAAGGCCGCCATTTACAAGGGCATGAGCCAGGTGCTGCTCGACGTGCTCGGCAAGCCGCTCGACCGGACCGTCGTCATCTTCCAGGAAGTCGAGCTCGAGGATTGGGGCCGCGGCGGCATGCCGATCGCGGAATTTCGCAAGCTGGGCGCGGCATCCGGCGGCTGACGCCGGACCGGAGCGGTCCGCCGGCGCCGACCCTCCGGAATGATCGCCGGCGTGGGAATGGTCTGGGCGCCCCGACCTTCGGGCTCGCGAAGGACGCCGACCGTCGCTAGGGACGCCCCCCTCATGACAGGGAGGCGAATATGGGGAGCGAGGCAGTAGACGAGGACGGCCCGTTTCTGGAACTCGCCGACAGCGTGCCGGTCATGCTGTGGCGCATAAACTCGACCTTTGATTGCGACTGGGCGAACAAGGCATGGTTCGAGTTTACCGGCGGGACGCTGCCGCAGCAGACCGGCTTTGCATGGCTGGATCTTGTCCATCCCGACGACAGCGACCGCGTTGTCGAGGCGTTCGGGCGCGCCTTCGAAGCGCGGGAGAAGGTCTCGGTCGAGTTCCGCATCCGCCGGGTCGACGGCCGCTACCGCTGGGTGCTGGACAGCGGCTCGCCTTATTTCCGCGATGGCCTGTTCGCCGGCTTCATCGGAAGCTGCGTCGACATCACCGAACGCAAGGAGGCGGAGCAGCGAACGGAGGCGCTCGCCGCGGAAATGGTCCGGCTGTCCCGGGCCGAAGCCTTGAGCTCGCTTGCAACCGCGATCGTTCACGATCTCGCCCAGCCGCTCCAGGCGATCGGAGCCTATGCGGAGGGGGTAGCGGAAATTCTCGCCAATCGCGGCCCAAGCTCCGAGGAAGCGATCGCCGGCGTCAACGAAATCCGCGAAGCGGCGGCGCGGGCCGCGGGGATCGTGCGGAACTGCCGCAGCCTTGCCGCAGGGCGGAAGAGCGAACGGGTGCGCGCCGACGTGGCGGCGGTTCTGCGCGGGGCCGAGCCCTGGATCCGGTCCCATCCGGACGCCGCGGGCGTGAGCATCGACTGGAATCTGGCGAGCGGCCTCGAGGCCGAGTTGAGCCCGCTGGAGATCGAGCAGCTGCTGATCAACCTCGCCTCCAACGCGCTCGAGGCGATGCGCGGCATGCCGGGCGCGGAGCTTCGCATAGCGGCCGCGCGCTGGGGCGGGCTCGCCATCGTCTCGGTCGCCGACACCGGGCGCGGGGTGCCGCCCGACATGCGCAAGATCATCTTCCGATCGCTAGTGACCACCAAACCGAAAGGCATGGGCATCGGCCTCTACGTCTGCCACGCCATCGCGACCGCGCATGGCGGGCGCATCTGGGTCGAGGCTGGAGCCGAAGGCGGCGCCGTCTTCAAGTTCACGCTGCCGCTGACGCCCTGACCGCGCTGGAGCCGGCTGTGCGCGAACGAATAATCAGCATGGGCGGAGGTGGAGACGCGGGCGACCGACGAGACCGTAATCCGTGCGCGAGCGATGCTCTACAGTCGGTCACGCCGCTGAGGATAGTGCGACTTACGGTCGTTTCATCGTGTGAGACTGCCACAGTGGAGGTGGCATAGACGTAAACCCGGGCAGCGCAACGCTACCAGCAGTGCCGGTGAGACATTGCAATCCCTGCTTGGTCCGGACACCCTCCGTAGCACCTGTCAATGGGGTCGTGGAAAATTTGTCAACGGTGGCATTGACGCGTGACTTGCGCGCGCCAAGCAACTGCTCCGCCCGGGTTGACAAACGGTCGCGCCGCTGGCCACTTCGCCAGGGGAGGGTCGACCGATGCTGCTTCGCCGGTGGGCAGCCTTGCTATCATTGCTGATCGCATGGTCGCTCGCCGTCCACATCCCTTCTGCATACGCTGCCGAGGCGGAGCGCATCGTGGCGATCGGCGACCTTCATGGCGACCACGCCGCGTGGCGGCAGATCGCGGCGGCGGCGGGGCTGATTGATCAAGCGGGGCGGTGGGCCGGCGGGCGCGCCATCCTCGTGCAGACGGGCGATGTCACCGATCGCGGTCCCGATTCCCTCAAGATCATTCGGGACTTGCGCCGACTGCAGTCCGAGGCGCAGCGGGCGGGCGGGCGCGTGATCGCAGTCGTCGGCAACCACGAAGCCATGAACGTCACCGGCGATCTGCGCTACGTTCATCCCGGCGAATATGCCGCTTTCCGGGG
>DASVRK010000059.1:0-4807 GCA_036388655.1 Allosphingosinicella sp.
GCTTTGAGCGGTTCTTTATCAAACAGCATCCGCGGGTTGTGCGGATTGGGCCTTAGCGACTTTGTTGGGACGCGATCCGGGGTTGATTCCGGCGCAGGTGAGATGGAATTGTTCGGTGCATCACTCATTTGGCATTCCCCAGCCGTGTGTACAGACGTGAACCCTGCAAACGCAAGCTTGGTCTTCTCGACCGCCTAGGCTCCCCGCTCCCGTGGAGGAAGAACGGTTGGCGACGTTGGCTGATCAGGCGCCCAACGCTCATGTTCCGCCGAACTCCGGCAGACCGCGCGGGAACAGAAATAGAACTTTCCTACACTCCCCCACCTGTGATCTAAGCTGATCGGTTAGCCGCGACTCGGGAAGGGAGCGGGGCGGCGGTGAGGATGGGGTTGAGCATGAGGCGGGAGTTTGGGCGGAAGATCGATTGGGTGACGTGGACCCACAAGGCGGCGGCGGAGCAGCGCCGGTTCGGGTTCAGCGAGGAGGTGGCGCAGGCCGAGGCGGTGAAGGCGCGGGAGCGGTTAAAGCTGCGGCTGGCCTGGGTGCGCGAGCGGTTTGCACTGTCGAGCGAGATGGAGGACCGGGCCGGCAAGGCCTATGACGCGATGTTCGACGCCATCCGGAGATCGACTGGGGCGACCCCGACGCGCCCGAGCTGCCCGAGCCGCGCGAAGGGGTGATCGCCGACGCGATATCCGAGGAGGTGATGGCGGCGGTGGAGGAGGATCGCTGGCCGCGGCACCTCTATTTCCATCATGTCTAAGCCATCGTCGCGAAGTGGTACTTCGCGCCGGGAAGGCGGAGGAAGGGGCGCGGCGTGGCGGCGGTCCGCGCTGCTCCGGTGAAGCGGGTCAGCCTGGAGAAGGACGGGGTCGTGGTGCCCGCCGCTCCGGTGGAGGCGGTGGGACGGGAGGTGGCGGCCGAGGAGGAAAGCCCGGAAGAGGCGCTGGCGACCTTCCTCGCCAAGCTGGAGGAGATCGAGGCGCGGCCGGAGCCGTGCCCCGAGGGCTGGTGGGTCGGCCCCGGCGGGCGCGTCATTCCCGACGGCTGGGGGCCGGTGACCGAGGCGGCGCAGGCGGCATGGGCGGAGGAGCAGGCGGCCGAGGAGCAGGCGGCGGCGGACGCGGCGGCGGGGGAGGAGCCTGAGCGGGGTCCTTTATGGCCGGGCTTCCAGGAGGAGATGAGCGCGCGCTGGGCGGCGCGGCGGGCGGCCGAGGAAGGCGGCGCAAGAAAATTTTAAGACTGTTGCATTTCCGGCTCAGCGCTTTGGGAGAACGGGCTGCCGAGGGGTATTTACATGGTTTATGGAGCGGCGGGCGGCATCCGAACGCGGGCGCGGCTGAGCGGTTCGGGGCAAGCCTATGAAACTTCTCGAACTCATCGCTCGTTATGCCCCCAAGTCGAGTAGAAGGAGCCATGTATGGCGACGAATGTTCTGGAAGCGCGGGGCGGCAGCCTTATCCCGAAAGCCCGCGGATATCATATCGTTTACCGCGAGCATCAGGTGAACCATTGCCCGGGTTGCGGGCACACCCATTGGTATATCGGGCGGGTGATGGCGGAATGCGCCTTCTGCACCACCGCATTGCCGCTCGAGACCGCGCCTTTGGTGGCCGGTGGGCAGATCGTGCGGACCGTGCGCCGCTCGCCGATGCCCGAGCCGGAGCATGCCTTCGCGGCCTGAGCCGGTGCCGCCGATGCGCGGCCCGAATATAGGAGACAGGGCGGGTGCGCCGTAGCGGCACCGCCCGAGGAACGCCGGCCCCGATACGCGAGGGCCGGCGTTGCCGTGTGTGGGGTGTGCGATAGGCTCTTCGTTAAGGCGTGTCAGCTGCCCGGGCGGCGGCGGACGGGGACGTTGACGTTGCACAGGTCGACCCCGCCGGCGGGGATGTCGAAGAAGTCGCCGCCGCGATTGGCGCGGCCGGTCACGTAAGCCGAGAAAGCCTCATGGCCGGAGCGGAGCACCTCATAGTAAGGACGCTCGGCGGCGGGCATGTCGGCGGCGAGGCGGACGCGGGCGATCGGCACGTGCTGCTTCGGATCCTTGATGAAGCCGAGCGCCTCGGTGCCGCGCGGGCGGGCGGTGAGAGCCGGCATGTTGTCGATGACGCGGCCGACGACGGCGATGTTGCGGTCGAGGTGACGCGGGGCGTGGCCGATGACGGCGTAAAGCTCGCCGCCGGTGCCGGTGTCGGGCGCGAGGTCGCGTCCGACGCCGACCGCGCCGTAGCAATGGGCAAGCCAGGCGAAGCCGCGCTCGGGATCGTAGCCGACCGGCCAGCTGTCGACATGGCCAACGATCGGCGCGTAGCTGTCGGGAAAGCCGAGCGGGCGCACGGGCAGCCCGGCAAGCGCGCGCTCATATTCCGCGGGCGGCGCCTTGACGACGCCGGCGGGGAGCGGGCGCTGGCTCTCATTCTGGCCCCATTGGGCGACGTAATTTTCCTGGATTCGGTAGATGGCGGCGCCGTCCCACCAGCCGCCGCGGGCGAGCGCGCGCAGATTGGCGACGTGGACGGGCGCGAAATCGGCGGCGAGCTCGATCGCGACGCGGCTGCCGTCCTTCAAATCCATGATCAGGAGATTGTCGGGTTCGACCGCGCGCCACGCCTCGGCGGGGGCGGCGGCGACGGTCTCGGACGGCTCTGGCGCGGCCTCGACCGGGGCCGGGCGCCAGAAGGTGTAGCGCGGCGACGGCTCAGGATCGGGCGCGCCCGCGCCGGGCGCGGTGCAGGCGGCGGCGGCGAGGCCGGCGGCGGCGGCAAGTGCGGTAAGGCGCATCGTCTCCCCTTTATTGTTCGGCGGCGAAACTGGCGGGAAAGCGGCGCCGCCGCAAGGGCGGGCGGCGCTTGCGCGGGGCGGAGCGGCCGCTAAGCTTGCGGCGATGGGGATATTGGCGGGCGAGCGGGCGGAATGGGCCGGGGGCGGTGGCGGCGGCAGGCGCGCGACGCTGCTGCTGATCGCCGGCTTCTGGAGCGCGGCGTTCGGGCTGCTGTCGATCCGGGGCGCGCTGGTCGAGCCGCTGCCGTTCGCGACGCTGGGGCCGCGGCGGATGCTGCTCGCCATCGTGGGCGGCTGCCTGTGCTACGGCATGGCGCGGGTCATGGAGCGGCTCGGGCAGCGGCCGTTCGGGGAGCGGATGGCGTGGTCGCTGGCCGGGGCGATAGCCATGTCGGCGCTGCTGACGCTGATCCATCAGGTCGCCTATCGCGTGATCGACCCGCTCCCGGGCGCGCCGCCGATTTGCCTGCGCGACGGCATCGTCTGGGGGATCGTCTGGCTCGGCTATTTCGCCGCCTGGACCGGGCTTCACCTGGCGCTGGTCGCGCATTTCGAAGCCATAGGGGCGGGCGTGCCGGCGCCGGCCATTGCGCCCGTCGAGCGGCCGGCGCCGGCGCCGCCGCTCGAAAGCTTCTGGGCGCACCGGCATCGCGAATATGTGCGGGTGCGGATCGAGGACCTGGTCTGGGCCGAGGCCGAGGGCGATTATGTCCGGCTGCACGCGGCCGGCGGCGGCGGGCTAGTGCGCGAGACATTGCGCGCGATCGAGCAGGCGCTCGACCCGCGGCTGTTCATCCGCGTCCACCGCTCGGCTTTGGTGCGGCGGAGCGCGATCGCGGCGCTCAGGCGCAAGGAAAGCGGCGCGATCGTGCTGGCGCTGGCCGGCGGCGGCGAAGTGCCGGTCGGGCGGCGCTACGGCAAGGGGCTGCGGGCGCTGATCGGCGAAATGCGCCGAGAGGGCTGAGCGCTCGCCCACGGCGCGCGCGCGGGACGTTCGCCGCAGCCAGGCGACATTCGACGCGGCCGGCTATGCGCGCGGGCGGAAGCCCTTAGTGTATCGGCGAGACAATACAGCCGGGAGTTTTCCATGCCACGCGAGCGCGCCCCCCTCCTCCGCTTCCTGCTGCTCCCGGGCCTCGCCCGCCACGGCGATCTCGGCCTGTTGCTGCTGCGCATCGTCACCGGCGGCTTCCTCATCCACCAGAGCCACGACAATATCGTCAGCGCGGCGCGGATGGACGAGTTCGTCAAGTTCATGACCCAGTTCGGCTTCGTCTATCCGGAGCTGATGGCCCCGCTGTCGGTATGGTGGCAGACCATCGCCGGGATCGGCTTCATCCTCGGGCTGGGCACGCGCTGGCTTGGCTTCATCACCATGTTCCAGTTCATCATCGCCTGCTGGATGGTGCATTGGACGCTTGACGTGGCGGGCTGGTGGCCGGCGCTGATCCTGGTTTTCCTCGGGCTGTATTTCGGGCTGCGCGGGTCCGGGCGCTACGGGATCGATGCGGTGCTCGAGCGGAGGCTGGGGGAGCGGGGGTCTCGCGGCTAGTCCCGCATGCGCGGGAGTCTGGGCCCCCGCCTTCGCGGGGGAACGCATCGAGCGTGCGCCGCTCAGGCGGCGGCGAGCATTTCGCGGAGGCGGTCGGAGACGGCGCGCCAGCGATTGGCTTCCTCGATCCGGCCCTGCTGGAGACAGCGTTCGGCGGTGACGGCGCAGCGGGCGGGGGCGTTGACGCCATGCTCGCGCAATTGCTCGCCGGCGCGGACCGTCAGCTCGCGTTCGGACAGGCGCTTCTTTGGAAACAACAAAGGCAAAGCCTACTCCATCCTCGTTCACGGCATCAACGCAGGCGGGCGCGGTTGGTGCCTTGGCGCGGCCCGGGCGCGGTTGGGGCGGGCCGGAGAAACCGAAAAGCCCCGGCTATACTCATGCCGGGGCTCCAGGGAGAGTTTACGCTGGCGGGAGAACGACTTGATCCAGGTTAGGTTCCGGGCTGCCGCACCCGGATAGCGGGGGCCG
>DASVRK010000060.1:0-4917 GCA_036388655.1 Allosphingosinicella sp.
AAATATTCGTCGTTACCGCCGGCGCCGGTCATCGTGTCGGCGCCGGCGGCGCCGTCGATGACGTTCGCCGCGTGATTGCCTTCGATCTGGTTCGCGCCTGCGTTGCCCCTGCCGTTCGCGGCGGTGCCGGTCAGCGTCAGATTCTCGATATTGTTGCCGAGGATATGATTGACCGAGCTTTCGACGAGGTCGGTGCCGCCGCCGGCCGTCGTCTCGGCGGCGACGTCGCCGGCATCGTCGACGACATAGACATCGTTGCCGCCGCCCCCGTCCATCGTGTCGGCGCCGGCGGCGCCGTCGAGCGTATTGTTCTGAACGTTGCCGATCAGGACATTGTCGAGCGCGTTGCCGGTGGCGGCGACGGCGGTGCCGGTGCTGGCCAGCGTCAAATTCTCGATATTGTCGCCGAGCGTGAAGCTCACATAGCTTTCGACCCGGTCGGTGCCGCCGGTGTCGCTCGTCTCCGAGACGGTCGCGCCGGCGCTCAGCACCATATAGACGTCGTTGCCGCCTTTGCCGTCCATCACGTCGGCGCCGCCGGCCCCGTTCAAAATATTGGCCGCATCGTTGCCGATGATGACGTTAGCGCCGGCATTGCCGCCGCCGTTGATCGCGGCGGTCCCGGTCAGCGTCAAATTCTCGAGGTCCGCGTCCAGGATGAAGCTGACCGAGCTTTCGACCGTGTCGGTGCCGGTTCCGGTATCCTCCAGGACCGAATCCTCGGCGCTGTCGACGACATAGGTGTCGTCCCCGGCGAAGCCCTGCATGTCATCGTCGCCGGCGCCGCCGTCGAGCCGGTTGGCCGCGCTGTTGCCGTTGAGGATGTTGGCGAGGGCGTTTCCGGTGCCGTCGATCGCGGCCGACCCCTGGAGCAGCAGCTGCTCGATATTGGCAGTGAGCGTGTAGGTGACGAGCGATCGCACCTCGTCGGTGCCGGCGCCGGCCGCCTCCCCGACGATATCGCCGATCTCGTCGACGAGATAGATGTCGTTGCCGCCGCCTCCGTTCATCGTGTCCGCGCCGGCGGCGCCGTCGAGCGTGTTGTTCTGGAAATTGCCGACGATGAGGTTGTCGAGCGCGTTGCCGGTGGCCGTGGCGGCGCTGCCGGTGCTCGCGAGCGTCAAATTCTCGAGATTGTCGCCGAGGGTGAAGCTCACATAGCTTTCGACGCGGTCGGTGCCGCCGGTGCTGCTGGTTTCGGTCACGGTGGCGCCGCCGCCGAGCACCAGATAGACGTCGTCGCCGTCGCCGCCCTCCATCACGTCGGCGCCGCCGGCGCCGTTGAGGGTGTTGGCCGCATTGTTGCCGATGATGACGTTCGCGCCCGAATTGCCGGTGCCGTTGATCGCAGCGGTCCCGGTGAGGGTGAGGTTCTCGAAGTTCGCGGCGAGGGTGAAGCCGAGCGAGCTTTCCACCCGGTCGATCCCTTCGGCGGCATTCTCGGTGACGGTGTCCGTGGCTTCGTCCACTTCGTAGACGTCGTCGCCGGCCTCGCCGCGCATGTCGTCGCCGCCGGCAAGGCCTCTGAGCACATCGTTGCCGCCGCCGCCGGTGAGGATGTTGGCCGCGTTGTTCCCGATGATGAGATTGGCTTCGGAATTGCCCGTGCCGTCCAGTTGGCCGCTGCCGACCAGCGCCAGCGTCTCGATGCCGGCGCCGATCGTGAACGACACTGAGCTTTCGACCCGGTCGTTCCCTTCGCCCGCGCTTTCGGCGACGGTGTCGCCGATGTCGTCCACTTCGTAGGTATCGTCGCCGGTACCTCCGCTCATGGAATCGGCGCCGCCGCCGCCGATGATGAGGTCGTTGCCGCCGCCGCCCGCCAGCACGTCGTCGAAATCGCCGCCGCGGATCGTCTGATCGGCGTTCGATCCGGTCCGCGTGACTCCCGCGGTGGGCGCCCGGCCGTAGATGATATAAGTCTCTCCGGCATTGTACCTGGCGCCGTCCGGTTCGGCGCGCGGCGCGCCGACGATCAGGTCGTCGAAGCCGTCGCCGTTGACGTCGCCCGCCGCCGCCACCGAAGTGCCGCTTTCATCATTCGCTTCGGCGCCGTCGATGCGGAAGCCGTTCGATCCGTCGAGAGTCGCAAGGTCGAAGCTCGCTCCGAAACCGGCGCCCGAACCGAAGATGACGTAGCTCTCGCCCGTCGTGAAAACCCCCGGGGTGGAATAGGCCCGGTTGGCGCCGACGATGATGTCGCCGAAGCCGTCGCCATTGACGTCACCCGCGGACGCGACCGAATAGCCGCTGGCGTCGCCGGCATCGATCCCGTCGATGCGGAACCCGTTGGAGCCATCGAGAGCGGCGAGATCGATGCTGGCCCCGAAAGCCGCCCCGGAGCCGAACACGACGTAGCTCACGCCGCCGGTACCGGCCCGCGGAGCACCGAAGATGAAGTCGTCGAAACCGTCGCCGTTGATATCGCCTGCCGAAGCGACCGACTCGGCGAAGAAGTCGCCTTGATCGAGCCCGTCTATGCGGAAGCCGGCCGTCCCATCCAGCGCCGCGAGATCCAGCTTCGCGGCGAAGCCCGCGCCGGAGCCGAACACAACGTAGCTCGTACCGCTCTGGTGATTGGCCGGCTGGCCGGCGAGTTCCGCGAGCGGCGCGCCAACGATGATATCGTCATAGCCGTCGCCATTGATATCGCCTGCCGAGGCGACGGATGTGCCGGCCAAATCGTAGCTGTCCTCGCCGACCAGGCAAAAGCCGTTGGAGCCGTTCAGGGTGGCGATGTTGAAGCTGGCGGGGAAGCCCGCGGTCGAGCCGAACACGACATAGCTTTCGCCGGCGGTATTATCGCCTTTGTGCGCGCCGATGATGAAGTCGGCCAGCCCATCGCCGTTGACGTCGCCGGCCGACGCGACCGAACGGCCGCTATAATCGTTCGCCGACAAGCCCGGGATGCGGAAGCCGTTCGATCCGTTGAGAGCGCTCAGTTCGACGCTCGCGGCGAATCCCGCGCCGGAGCCGAACAGGACGTAGCTTTCGCCGGCATCGGTGAGGCCGCCCGGATCGGCAACCGGCGCGCCGATGATGAGATCGTCATAGCCGTCGCCATTGACGTCGCCGGCCGAGGCAACCGACGTGCCGGTCTGCGCATTGCTGAGGCGGCCGCCGATCCGAAACCCGTTGGTGCCGTCGAGAGCGGCAAGGTCGATGCTTGCGCCCAAACCGCCGGCCGCGCCGAAAATCACATAAGCATCGCCGACCCCGAAGGAAGCGACGGGCGCGCCGATGACGACGTCGTTGACGCCGTCGCCGTTGACATCGCCCGCCGAGGCGACGGAGAAGCCGCTCCGGTCATGCATGGCGACGCCGATGATCCGGACACCGGTCGCGGCCGTGAGGCTCGCGACCGACACGGCAGCGGGGAAATCAGCCATTCAGCCCCTCCTGACTGGCATTGAGGGGCCGCCGGCGCACGCTCGCCGCGCTCAGCGCGCGCGCAGCGGATTGCGCTTTGAGTCGCGGCATGGCCCCTGCCCCCCAATTTTTCGCGGGTCCGTCTGCTACCCCGGTGCGACTCGACGGAAAACGCTACGTCTCTAAGGCGTTAGACCTGCGCTTCGCGGCCCGTCAATGTCAAGTCGAGCCAAAGTCTTTGCCAAGACGAGCGGCAGTCGCGCTCCGCGCCCGGCGAACAGAAGCCCGCCAGCTGGAAAATCACTCTCCGCTGCCCGTCTTTGGCCGGCCCGGCGCGACTTGCCCGTCATATCGGCACTTCGGCGGCCTCGATTCCGGCCAAGACCCCGCTCAGCCGGCCTCATCGAGCGAGCGCATGTCGATCACGAAACGATATTTGACGTCGCTCTTGAGCATCCGCTCATAAGCGGTGTCGATCGCCTGGATCGGGATCGTCTCGATATCGGCGGTAAGACCGTGCTCGTTGCAGAAATCGAGCATCTCCTGGGTCTCGGCGACGCCGCCGATCAGCGAGCCGGCCAGCGAACGCCGCCGCATCACCAGATTTCCGACTGAGGGCGCGGGATGCGGCGAGGCCGGGACGCCGACCAGCACCATCGCTCCGTCGCGCTTCAGGAGGACCAGGAAGGCGTCGAGGTCGTGGGGGGCGGCGACGGTGTTGAGGATGAAGTCGAACGTCCCGCGCTGCGCCTTCATCTGCCCGGCGTCGCGGGAAACGATCACGTCGTCGGCGCCGAGCCGGAGCGCGTCCTCGCGCTTGCCCGGGGAGGTCGTGAAGACGATCACCTCGGCGCCCATCGCGGCGGCGATCTTGACCCCCATATGGCCGAGCCCGCCGAGCCCGACCACGCCGACCCTCTGGCCCGGCCCGACCTTCCAGTGCCGCAGCGGCGAATAGGTCGTGATGCCCGCGCACAGCAGAGGCGCCACCGCGGCGAGATCCGCTTCCGGGTGGCGCACGGCCAGCACGAAATCCTGGTCGACGACGATATGGTCGGAATAGCCGCCGAACGTATGGCCGCCGAGCACGTCGTCGCGGCCGTTATAGGTGCCGACCATGCCGGTGGTCTCGCAATATTGCTCCTCGCCCTCGGCGCAGGACGGGCAGTGGCCGCAGCTTCCAACCATGCAGCCGACGCCGGCGAGGTCGCCTTCCTCGAACTTGCTGACCTCGCCGCCGACCGCCACGACGCGCCCGACGATCTCGTGGCCCGGCACGCAAGGGTAGAGCGTGCCGCCCCATTCGGCGCGGGCGGTATGGAGGTCGGAATGGCAGACGCCGCAATAAAGGATGTCGATCGCGACGTCGCGCGGGCCGACGTCGCGACGCTCGAAGCTGAACGGCGCGAACGGCGTGTCGGCGGTATAAGCGGCGTAGGAATTGGCTTGGCTGGGCATCGGTTACCTCTGGGAAGTGATCGGCGGGACTTGAATGGACAGGGGGCCCGGGCGTCGCCCGCGGCCTCGCCTGCCCTAACGCGCCGACGC
>DASVRK010000061.1:0-3642 GCA_036388655.1 Allosphingosinicella sp.
CATGGTGGAGGGGGCCCCGAGACCCGCCGCGCGGATGGAAAGCCCCCTCCACCACGCCGCTTCGCGTCGCGGTCCCCCTCCCCGTTCCGGGGAGGAGCTAGAACGCCAGGAAGTAGATGAGCAGGATGTTGACGATCAGCAGCGGGATGGCGGTGCCGATCTGCGCCTTGATGACGCCGTTCTGATCCTTGAGCTCCAGCAAGGCCGCCGGCACGAGATTGAAGTTGGCCGCCATCGGCGTCATCAGGGTCCCGCAGAAGCCGGCGAGCATGCCGATCGCGCCGACCACGGCCGGGTCGCCGCCATAGGTCTGGATCAGGAGCGGGACGCCGATCGCCGTCGCCATCACCGGGAACGCCGCGAAGGCGTTGCCGGTGAGAATGGTGAACAGGGCCATGCCGAGGCCGAACACGATCACGGCCGGCAGCACCGTGCCTTCCGGTATCACGGTCAACATCAACGCCCCGATCGTCTTGCCGACGCCGGTGTCGGCGAGCACCAGGCCGAGCGCCGCCAGCATCAGCGGCAGCACCGCCGCCCAGCCGACTGCATCGATCAGCCGCCGCCCCTCGTCGAGCGGCGCCAGCGGCGGCGGCTTCAGCCACACGAAGATCACGGCCAGCGCGAGCAGCACGCCGAGGCAGAGCAGGATGAAGGTCTCGCGATTGGCTTCGAACAGGCCCGACCGATTGAGCGGCGTGTAGAGGTAGAGCAGGGTGCCGACCACCGCGGTGGCAAGCACGATCAGGATCGGCAGGAACAGGGCGTTGCCATAGCGCTCGCCCGCCGCCGCCTTTTCCGCCTCCCTCGCCGGGGGGGCGCCGCGGCCGAGCAGCTTGAGGGTCGCCAGGGCCGCGAGGCCGAGCACGAGGAAGCCGTTGGTGACGTCGCCGAGCCGGTGCCCGGCAATCAGGCTGAGCGCCATCAGGCCCCAGAAGACGGCATTGCCGAAGCGCTTGGGGTTGGTTCGGTCGAAGGCGCTGAGCAATGCCCAGGCGCCGAACAGGGCGCCGACCAGGTAGAAGACGTACTGAATGGTGATCATGGAAGGTCCTCCCCTCGATTTCGAGGGGAGGGTTTTCCAAGCCTGCGATCCAGCATCAGCAGGCGGGAGCCGTGGATGAGGAAGGCGGCAATCGCGCTTGGGATCGCCCAGACGGCGAGCTCGAGCGGGGAGAGGATGATGCCGTAAGCTTCCAGCGTCTGCTGGATGAGCACGATCGAGCCGATCGCGAAGAAGATGTCCTCGCCGAAGAACAGGCCGACATTGTCGGTGGCGGCGGCATAGGCCTTGACCTCGTCGGTGGTGGCCTCGTCGAGCGCGCCCTGCTGCTCGGCGGCGGCGACCGCCATCGGCGCGACCAGCGGGCGGACGGTCTGCGGATGGCCGGCGGTGGAATGAAGGCCGATGGCGGAAATGAACTGGCGGTAGAGCAGATAGAGGATGAGCAGCCGCCCCGCCGTCGCCGCCCTGAAGCTGGAGATCACCGCCCGGGCGCGCTGCTGGAGGCCGTAGCGTTCGAGCAGGCCGATGACCGGCAGGACGACATAAGGGATGATGATGATGCGCGCGTCGTTGAACGCCTTGCCGAGCTTGCCGATCACTTCGACCAGGTCGAAGCCGGCGAGCAGGCCGGTGGTGAGGGCGGCGGCCGGCACGACCAGCATCGGATTGAACCGTAGCGCGAAGCCGAGGATGACGACCAGGATGCCGAGCAACGGGAGATAGTTCACTTCAAATCCTCCCCTCGATTTCGAGGGGAGGGGGACCGCGACGCGAAGCGGCGTGGTGGAGGGGCCGCCGCGAAGACGGCGGACTGGCGTCCGCCGCCCCTCCACCATGCGTCGCATGGTCCCCCTCCCCTGCAAATGCAGGGGAGGATCTATTGCGCGCCATATCCGCCTCCTCCCGGGGTCTCGATGACGAACATGTCGCCGGGGGCCATTTCGGCCGACGCGGTGGCGGTGAGGGTTTCGACGGTGCCGTCGGCGCGGATCACCTGGTTGACGCCCGCCTCGGCATCTTCGCCGCCGGCGAGGCCCGCGGGCGCAACCTCGCGGCGGTTGGACAGGATGTTGGCGCGCATGCGCTCGCGGAAGCGGATGTGGCGGACGACGCCGTCGCCGCCCTTGTGCCGCCCGGCGCCGCCCGAGCCGCGACGGATCGCGAACCGTTCGAGCAGCACCGGATAGCGGGTCTCGAGGATTTCGGGGTCGGTGAGGCGGCTGTTGGTCATATGGGTCTGGACCGCGCTGGCGCCGTCGAAATCGGGGCCCGCCCCCGCGCCGCCGGCAATCGTCTCATAATATTGGTAGCGGTCCGAGCCGAAGGTGAAATTGTTCATCGTGCCTTGGCTCGGCGCGAGCGCGCCGCAGGCGGCGAACAGGGCGTCGGTGACGACCTGGCTGGTCTCGACATTGCCGGCGACGACGGCGGCCGGGTAAAGCGGGTTGAGCATCGAGCCTTCGGGGACGCGCAGCTCGATCGGGCGGAGGCAGCCGTCGTTCATCGGGATGGCGTCGTCGACCAGGGTGCGGAAGACGTAGAGGGTGGCGGCGCGGCAGATCGAATAAGGGGCGTTGAAATTGTCGGGGCGCTGGCCGCTGGTGCCGGCGAAGTCGATCACCGCCGAGCGGCTGGCCGGATCGACGGTGACGGCGACCGAGACATGGGCGCCATTGTCCATCTTGTAGGTGAAGCTGCCGTCCCTGAGCCCCGAAATCAGGCGGCGCACCGCCTCCTCGGCATTGGCCATGACGTGGCCCATATAGGCGTCGATCGCCTCGCGGCCATATTCGCCGGCGACGCGGCGAAGCTCGTTGGCGCCGCGGGTGCAGGAGGCGACCTGCGCCTTCAAGTCCGCGATGTTGACGTTGGGATTGCGCGCCGGCCACGCGCCCGAGGCGAGCAGGGCGCGGATCTCGGCCTCGCGAAAGGCGCCGGCGTCGACCAGCAGCTGGTTGTCGATCAGCACGCCTTCCTCGGCGACCGTCTTGCTGTCCGGCGGCATCGAGCCGGGGGTGGTGCCGCCGATATCGGCGTGATGGCCGCGGGCGGCGACATACCAGGCCGGCGATGCCTCGCCTTCGATAAACACCGGCATGATCACGGTGATGTCCGGCAGGTGGGTGCCGCCCCGATAGGGGGCGTTCAGGACATAGGCGTCGCCCGGCTTCATGCCGCGCCCGTCCCTGCCATGGCCGTCGCTGCCGGCGCCGCGGGCGTCGATGATGGTGCGGATGCTGTCGCCCATCGAGCCGAGGTGGACCGGGATATGCGGGGCGTTAGCGATGAGGGCGCCGCCCTGGTCGAAGATCGCGCAGGAGAAATCGAGCCGCTCCTTGATGTTGACCGACGAGGCGGTGTTCTGGAGCGCGACGCCCATCTCCTCGGCGATCGCCATGAAGAGGTTGTTGAAGATCTCGAGCATGATCGGATCGGCGGCCGTGCCGACCGCACGCGCTGCTTCGCGCGGGACGGAGCGGGTGAGGATGAGGTTGCCGAGCCTGTCCACCTCGGCCTGCCAGCCGGGTTCGACGACTGTGGTGGCGGAGGGATCGATGATCAGGGCGGGTCCCTGAACCGACGCTCCGGTGCACAAGGACGCGCGGTCCAGTGCCTCCCCATGCCCCGCATGGGGA
>DASVRK010000062.1:0-4192 GCA_036388655.1 Allosphingosinicella sp.
CGCTTCGGTCGGCGACTATCGCACCGCGCGCGCGGGGCTGGCCGGCCGCTATGCGGTTGCGCCCAAGGCGGGGACTGCAACTCTGGTCGGCGAGGTATCGGCTAACCAGGTCGCCGGGGGCGGCGCGCTGAAGCCGATCGCGGCGGCGCTGGCGGGGGCGGGGGGCACTCCGTTCGAACCGATCGGCGACGCACTTGCCGCCGCCGTGCGACGGGTAGGCGAGAGCTTCGACGCGCGCGGCGCGCTGAGGTTCGTCACCGGCCCCGGTTTTTCCGCCGCCCGGCTCCAACGGCTGCGGGCGCAAAGCCGGAGCGGCGCCCTCTTCCAGCTCGAGGGCGAGACCGGCCTCACTTATTATTGGCCGAGCGGGACCACCCGCATCCAGGGCGACGTCGCGCTGAGCGGCGGCGGCTTCCCCGACATGCGCTTCGCGCTCGACCAGGCACGGCCCGGCGGCGCGATCAGCGGCGCCGGCCGGATCGCGCCGATGGCGGCGGGCGGCGCGCGGCTGGCGCTCGGCGAGGTCCGCTTCAACGCCGCGCCGGGCGGGGCGACCAGTCTCAACACGATTGCCGTCATGGACGGGCCGTTCGCGGGCGGCCGCGTCACCGGCCTGGTGGTGCCGGTCAGCGGGCGCCTCGACGGCGATGGCGGCCTGGTGTTCGGCGAACGCTGCACCCCGGTGAGTTTCGGCCAGCTCCAGACGGGCGGCGTCGACCTCGGGCCGACGCGGCTGCCTTTATGCCCATCTGGGCCGGGCCTGGTGTGGCGCAGGCCCGGCGGCGCGCTGATGGCTGCGGCCGAAGTGCGCGCGCCCCGCCTCGCCGGTCGAATCGGCGGCACTCCGCTCGCCGTCACCGGCGACCGGCTGCGCTTCGAGCTTGCCGGGCGGACCTTCGCCGGCACCAGCGTCGCCATCGGTCTCGGCCAAGGCCAGGCCAATCGCTTCGATTTCGCCAGCCTCACCGGCCGCTTCGTCCGGGGCGGCGCGGCCGGCGACTTCGCCGGCGGCGACGCGAAGCTCGCCAACGTGCCGCTGCTGATCAGCGAAGGCGGCGGCAAATGGAGCCTGCTCGGCGGCGACCTCGCCTTGTCGGGGGCGGTGCGGGTCGCCGACGAGGCGCAGCCGGAACGCTTCTATCCGCTGGTCAGCAAGGATTTCAGCCTGACGCTCAAGGACGGCCGGATCGCCGCCAACGGCCTGCTCACCCATCCCGAGACGGGGACGCGGGTCACCGAGGTCGCCATCGACCACAGGCTGGCGACCGGCACCGGCCGGGCGGTGCTCGACGTCCCCGGCATCACCTTCACCGAGGATTTCCAGCCCGAGGCGCTGACCCGGCTCACCACCGGCGTCGTCGCGCTGGTTGCCGGCACCGTCACCGGCCGCGGCGAGATCGCCTGGGGACCGGATGGGACGACCAGCACCGGCAGCTTCTCGACCCGGGGCATGAACCTCGCCGCCACTTTCGGCCCGGTCGAGGGGCTCACCACCACGGTCAATTTTACCGACCTCCTCGGCCTCGCCACCGCGCCCGGCCAGACCGCCCAGATTGGCGTGGTCCGCACCGGCATCGACGTGTTCGACGGGCTCATCCGCTACCAGCTGCTGCCGGGCCTGCGCGTCCGGGTCGAGGCCGGGCGCTGGCCGTTCGCCGGCGGCGAGCTGCTGCTCGAGGAGACGATCCTCGATTTCAGCCGCCCGAGCCCCAAGCGGCTCACCTTCCGCGTCGCCGGCCTCGACGGCGCGATCTTCGTCCAGCAGATGGAGTTCAGCAACATCGCCGCCACCGGCATCTTCGACGGGGTGATCCCGATGGTGTTCGACGAGGGCGGCGGCCGCATCGTCGCTGGCCGGATGGAAGCGCGGCCGCAAGGCGGCGAGCTCTCCTATATCGGCGAGCTCACCGACCGCCAGCTCGGCTATTATGGCAAGGTCGCCTTCGACGCGCTGAAATCGATGCGCTACCAGAAGCTCAACATCGACCTCGACGGCTCGCTCGACGGCGAATTCCTCGCCGCCATCGAGCTCGACGGCATCGCCCGCAACACGCCGCGGCCGGGCGGCATCGCTGGGGCGGTGTTCACCCAGCTGGCCAAGATCCCGTTCGAGTTCAACATCAGGGTGAGGGGGCCGTTCCGGGCGCTGCTCGCCACCGCCCGTTCGCTCGAGGACCCGACCCTGCTCATCCAGTCGGTGCTGCCCGAGATATTGCAGGACCGGCCCACCACCACCACCGATGTTCAGCCCACCACCACCAACGTTCAGCCTCAGGAAAGCGAGACCGTGCAATGACCGCATCGATAGTGACGAGAGTGCGTCTCGAACGGGCGCGGGCGGGAAGCCGGCGATGGGGCGGCGGCCGGGGCGGCGGCGGCCGGGCGAAGGACCTGATCGCCGCGGCCGGGCTGGCGACGCTCGCCGGGTGCGTGCAGGTGAGCGCGCCCGAAAAGCCGATCGAGATCAACCTCAACATCAATATCAGGCAAGAGGTTGTCGTGCGCCTTCAGGAGGATGTACGCGAGCTCATCGAGAAGAATCCGGGAGTGTTCTAAGCATGATGCGCCGTTCGCAACTGATCTTCGCCGCCGCCGCCGCGCTCTCCATTATGGGCGGCGCTGGCCATGCGGCCGCGCAGGCCGACGCTTCGGCGGCGCTCCGCGCGGGCGGCAAGGCCGGCGAGCAGGCCGACGGCTATCTCGGCGTGGTCGGCTCGGCCGACGCCGCGACCCGCGCGCAGGTCGACGCCGTCAACATCAAGCGCCGCGCCTTTTACACCGATCTTGCCGCCAAGCGCGGCGCCAAGATCGAGGAAGTCGCCGCCACCACCGCCTGCCAGATCCTCGCCAGCCGGGTGCAGCCGGGCCAATATTACCGCGTCGGCGGCGAGTGGCGGAAGCGCGACGCCGGCGCCGCGGTCCAGCGGCCGGATTATTGCACCTGATCTCTGTCGATCTCGATCGCGAGCCTCGCGGACCGGCAGACGAGTTCCTCTCAGCATCGTGCCAGCCCCTCCACCGTGCTGCGCACGGTCCCCCTCCCCGTGCCGGGGAGGATTTCAGGAGGTTGCGGCTCAGAATTCCTCCCCGGAACGGGGAGGGGGACCGCCCGCCGCAGGCGGGGGGTGGAGGGGCTGGCACTGCGCCAGAATGTAGCCCAGCGCCCCGTCTAGATTATTGAGGATTTCGCGCGCGGGTATCCGCAGCGTGCGATAGCCCTGCGCCATCAGCCATTCGTCGCGAGCCTCGTCACGGGCGGGTTGCCGCGCGGTCGTGCGCTTCCCCGTTCCTTGCCGGTCTCGCCGGGCCGGCCTCGTCACCGCCCGGCGCAAAGCCCTCGCGCTGTTGACTCGCCTCGCCCCCCTTCCTAAAGGAACCGCGCCTTGGCGGGTTCGTTCGCCGGCATGTCCCACGCCCGCTCGAAGCCTTCCCTCCGGACCGGCTTTTCTTTGGGAGAAAGACATGGCGGAAGACGAGCCCGGGCAGGACCCTAAGCTTCCCGAAGATGCGCGGCTGGCATCGCTCGACGAGCGGCTCCGCCAGGCGCAACATGCGGAAGCGGCGAGGACCGGCCAGGCGCGGAAATCGGCCGACCGCAGCGAGCAGCTCGGCAACCGCGTCCTGTCCTATCTGATCGGGGGCCTTGCCGGCGGAGCGCTCATCGGCTGGGTCCTGGACCGCTGGCTGGGCACCTCGCCCCTGCTCCTGATCTCGCTGCTGATCCTCGGAACGGTCGGCGGGTTCTGGAACATCATCAAGATCTCCACCCAGCGCCCGGACTGATCTTCGGGCGTTTGGAACATTTGAACGGGAACAGACGCGTGGCGGCCGAAGAGGGCAAGATCGACCCGATGCACCAGTTCGAGGTGCAGAGCATCTTCGAAGGGTTCAGCCTTGGCGGTCACCAGATCGCCTTCACCAACTCCGCTTTGTGGATGCTGATCACCTTGGGAGCTTTGTGGCTGTTCATGCTCGGCGGCATGAAGCGCCAGCTGGTGCCGACCCGCTGGCAGGTCGCGGTCGAAGGCGTGACCGGCTTCATCACCTCGATGATGAACACCAATATCGGCCCCGAAGGCCGCAAGTTCACGCCCTACGTCTTCTCATTGTTCATGTTCATCCTGGTCGCGAACCTGATCGGCATGCTGCCGACCGGCATCGTCGGCATCCACCCGTTCACCGTCACCAGCCA
>DASVRK010000063.1:0-3367 GCA_036388655.1 Allosphingosinicella sp.
CCGCTCATCCTGAGGAGGGACTGAGCCTTGGCGAAGGCCCGTCTCGAAGGACCGCTCAGAGCACTGTGGTCCTTCGAGACGCCGCTTCGACAAGCTCAGCGGCTCCTCAGGATGAGCGGTTCTGAGCCCATCAGGATGAGCGGTTTGAATCCATCAGATGAGCGGTTTCAGCCTGTGCGGATAAGCGTTTCAGCCCCTCAGGCTACGCCCCCCCTACCGGCTCAAATCCGTCAAGATCGACCGCCAATGCGCCAAGGCCGGTGCGATCTCCGCCACTGGTATCCTCTCGTTCAACCCGTGCGCGAAGCCGTCCTCGGCGCGCATGAACAGGCCGGAGACGCCGTAGCTCGGCACTCCGGCGGCGCGGAAATGGAGGCTGTCGGTGGCGCCCGCGGACATGGACGGCGTGATCTCCAGCTTCGGATAGCGCGCCTTCACCGCTTTGGTCACCGCCTGCATCACGTCCGGCCGCAGCGGCGAGGCGTCGCTGAACGCGGGATCGTCGATCACGCTGATCTTGACCCCGGGGTCGGCGACCACCCGCGCCAGCTCCTGCTTCACCGCGTCGATCGAAATGCCGGGGAAGATCCGGCAATTGACGTTCGCGGTCGCGCGCTGGGGGAGGGCGTTCAAGGCATGCCCGGCATTGGCCATGGTCGCGACGCAGGTGGTGCGGATCTGGCCGACATATTCCGGCCGCGACGAGATCAAGGCCGCCGCCGCCGCGTCCTCGGGGTTGGCGGCATAGCGCGCCATCGCCGCGCCGAGCTCGCCGCCGACCTGGCGGCTCGCCGTCTTCAGCGATGCGGTGGTGAGCGCGTTGGCCATTGGCGGGAAGGCATGGTCGCCAAGCCGGCCGAGCGCCCGCGCCAGCCGGTAGATGGCGTTGCTGCCGGTCGGTGCGCTCGAATGGCCGCCGGGGTCGGTGACTTCGAGCTGATAATCGGCATAGGTCTTCTCGCCCGCCTGGAGGCCGTAGAAGATCGGCGCGTTGGCTTCGGTGAGCTGGCCGCCGCCGCCGTCGCCGTTGAGCGCCAGCTCGGCCCCCGCGAACTTCTTCGCGAGCGCCCGCGTCGTCGCCATCTGGGTTTCCTCGTCGCCCGACAGCGCGAGGATCAGGGTCCGCCGCGGCTTGTAGCCCCCGGCCTTGAGGCGCGCGAGCGTCGCCACCATCATCGACACGTCGAACTTGTTGTCCTCCGAGCCGCGCCCGAAAATATAGCCATTCTCCTCGACCGCGGTGAACGGGTCGCGCTCCCAGTCGGCGGGCTTGGCCTCGACCACGTCCATATGGCCCAAAAGGACGATCGGCTTGGCGTCGCTGGTGCCGCGATAATGAGCGACCAGGGTGGCGGTCTCGCCCATCTTCGCGATCTCGATGTCGCTATCGGGGAACCCGGCCTCCTTCAGCACCGAGGCGAGAAAGGCGGCATAAGCCGGCACCTGACCTTGGCCCTCGACCGTTTTGAAGGCGACCGAGCGCTTCAATATCTCCTTGGCCTTGGCCGCTTCGGCGGCGGGAGCGGCGGCGGGGGCCGCGGCCGCCGGTAAGGCCGCCGCCGAACCGAGCGCCGCCGCGATCAGCCATGCCATGCCAGGACGATTTACGCGCATTCACTTGTCTCCCGAAGATTTCCGGCGCCTGTCTGCGATGGATCGGGCGGCGAGGCAACAGGGTGGCGCCGCCGCCGCGGCTCGGGCAAGGGGCGGCGATGGCGATCGACTTCACGGCCTCCACCGTCGCTGGCACCATCGCCGGCGCGGCGCGCGCGGTGCTGCTCGCGGCCGAGCCTTATGACAAGGTGCGCACCGCCCGCGCCGCCGCCCGCGCGTGGCGCGCAGGCCGGCTCGAGCGGGCGTTCGACGTCGCCATGCCGGACCGGCCAGCGCGCCCGGCGCGGCCCGAGCTGATGCCCGCCTCGCACATGCCCAAGCGCGGCAAGGGCGGCTCGGAGCGCGGCCGTATCGCCATGCTGCACGCGCTCGCCCATATCGAATTCGGCGCCATCGACCTCGCTTTCGACATCGCCGGCCGGTTCGGCGCTGACTTCCCGGCCGCCTTCATCGACGATTGGTTCGGCGTCGGCGCGGACGAGGCCATGCATTTCGTTTTGCTCGACCGGCGGCTGAGGGCGCTCGGCTCCGGCTATGGAGCGCTGCCGGCGCATGACGGGCTGTGGGAAGCCGCCGAGGCGACCGCGGCTGATCCGCTGGCGCGGCTGGCGGTGGTGCCGATGGTGCTGGAAGCGCGTGGGCTCGACGTCACTCCGGCCACCGTCGCCCGGTTCGAGGCGGCCGGCGACCGGCGTTCGGCGGCCGTGCTGGAGCGCATCTATCGCGACGAGATCCGGCACGTCCGGGCGGGCACGAGATGGTTCGAAGCGGCCTGCGAATCCCGGAAATTCGAGCCCGTTGCGGAGTGGAAACGGTTAATAGATCGCCACTTCCGGGGCGTCCTGAAGCCTCCGTTCAACGCTTCAGCGCGCGATGAAGCCGGTTTATCCCGCGATGACTCTTTAGGGGTTGCCGCGCAAGAGGATGTTTAACAGTCTCAGCTCACACGTCACGGGGTGGGCAACTTCCTGACGCTTACAGCCGGGCAGGAATGCCTTTGAGAGACGACTCATGGTCGCCATGTGCGCCCATGCCGACCCCTTCGGGGGCCGACCGGGGATGATTATGACGAATGTGGTTAAAGCGAATAATGTTCCGGGGGCTCTTAAGTTCCGTAACGTTTTCAGGCCGCGCGATTTTTTCTTTCATGACGGCCGTTCGCTCCGCCGCGTCAGCATCGGGGTCCCGGTGCAGGTTTCCACCGCCGCCGCCGCTCTGCTCCTCGTCCTCTGGTCTGTATTCGCCGCCGCCCGCCTGATGACCGCCACCCCCGCCGACGCCGCCGAAGTGGCCCGCATGGAGGCCCAGGTCGAAGCGATGCAGGCCGACGTCCAGGCGATCAAGGCCGCCGCCGACCAGCGTTTCCAGCTCACCGCCCAGGAAGTCCGCAAGCTCGGCCTCGACCCCAAGCGCCTCCAGTCCAACAACCCGCAATATCAGGGCACCGGCGGCCCGTTCGAAGCGGTCCAGCCGCTCAAGGCCGACCCCCAGTTCAAGCAGCTCTTCACCAGCTGGAAGAAGCTCGACCAGATCGAGCAGGGCACGATCGCCATCCCCTCGACGCAGCCGGTGCGCGGCACCTCGCTGACCTCGGGCTACGGCGTCCGCTCCGATCCGTTCCGCGGCCGCGCTGCGATGCACGCCGGCATCGATCTCGCGGCGCCGATCGGCACGCCGATCTACGCGACCGCCGATGCCATCGTCGGCCGCTCGCAATGGGCCAACGGCTACGGCAACCTCATCGAATTGAGCC
>DASVRK010000064.1:0-1773 GCA_036388655.1 Allosphingosinicella sp.
CCCGCCGGCATCGCCGCCGTCATTCTCGATATCGCCTTCGACCGTGTTGTCGCCCTCGATCAGATCTTCGCCGCCCTCGCCGTCGCGGGCGAAGAAGGCCTTGGACTGGCCGATGCCGGGATCGCGGTCGAGATCGTCCTGGAGCTCGACCGGCTGCTCGTCGGGGGCGGGATGCTTGTTGGTCATTCGCTGTCTCCTCTCCCGCCCGGCAACGCGGCAGGTCCGCGCACGGTTCTGAGCGAGCGGCCAGACGAGCGGAAATGGCGGTCGTCGACGTACGAACCCGGACCGGGCGAATGCGTGCCTTGGGTCGGAGCCTTCTCCGCCAACGCGGCGGAGCGCCGAACGGTTCTGCGGGCACGGTCAGCCGAGCGGAAACGGCGGTTATCGGGGATCGTTGTCTCAGGTTAATGAAACTGGCGGCAACCTCGCCCGTTCTTAGGCCGAGTTTTCACGGGGAAAGGAACCCAAGTCATGCGTAAATTCAGCCTCGCAATCGCCTGTGCCGCCATGGCGGCCCCGGTCGCCCCGGTCATTCCGACCACCGCGGCCTTCGCCAATCACAACGGCTATTATCACGGCAAGACCTGGCGCGATTCGCGTGGCCGCGTTCGCTGCCGCCGGGCCAACGGCACGGTCGGGATCATCGTCGGCGGCGCCGCCGGCGCCCTCGTCGGCCGGGCGGTCGACGGCGGCCGCAACCGCACCGTCGGTACCGTCGTCGGCGCCGCCGCGGGCGCTTTGGCAGGGCGCGAGATCGCCCGCAGCCGCCGCCGCTGCCGCTAAGCCATCGGCCGGTGAAACCTGGAAGCGGGGCGCCTCCCATCGGAGGCGCCCCGTTTTCATGTCTGGCGAAGAGCGCGGGAATGCGGCAGCCTGCCGGCGATGGAGAAAAGCTATCGCGCCTCTAGCTGCTTTCGCGCCGCCGCCGCGGCCCTGCTCCTGGTGACCGCGGCCGCCGAAGCCGGGCGCCCGCGTGCTCGGGAGGCGGGCGTGGAGATCGGAATCCTCGCGCCCGGCCCGCTCAACGCCATCACCGATGTCGCCGGAGTGATGGTGGGCCATCGCACCCTGGTCGAGGGGGACGATATCCGCACCGGGGTGACCGCGATCCTCCCGCACGGCGGCAATCTCTACCAGGACAAGGTACCCGCCGGCTTCGCCGTCGCCAACGGCTATGGCAAGTTCATGGGCTCGACCCAGATCGAGGAGCTCGGCGAGATCGAGGCGCCGATCCTCCTCACCAACACCCTCTCCGTCCCCGAAGCCGCAGCCGCCGGGATCGAATGGACCCTTCGCCGGCCCGGCAACGCGCAGGTGCGCTCCGTCAACGCCGTGGTGGGCGAGACCAACGACGGCCATCTCAATTACATCCGCGCCCGGCGGGTGACGAAGGAGGACGGCCTCGCCGCCCTCGCCGCCGCCCGCGCCGGGCCGGTGGCGGAAGGCTCGGTCGGGGCTGGGACCGGCACCGTCGCCTTCGGCTGGAAGGGCGGGATCGGCACCAGCTCGAGGCGGCTACCGGCGAAGCTCGGCGGCTGGACCGTGGGAATCCTCGTCCAGAGCAATTACGGCGGCGTGCTGAGCGTCGGCGGAGTCGCCGTCGGGCAGAGGCTGGGACGCTATTTCCTTAAGGACGAGCTGTCCTCGGGCTCCGGCGACGGCTCCGTCATCGTGGTGATCGCCACCGACGCGCCCATCTCCGACCGCAATCTCAAGCGGCTAGCCCGCCGGGCCTTCCTCGGGATCGGCCGGACCGGCTCGCCGATCACC
>DASVRK010000065.1:0-1730 GCA_036388655.1 Allosphingosinicella sp.
CCGCCGCTGCCGCTCCACGCCCAGGAAGCTCCACCGCTGCCGCTCAACGCCCAGCAAGCAGCGCCGCTGCCGCTCCACGCCCAGGAAGCTCCGCCGCTGCCGCTCCACGCCCAGGAAGCTCCGCCGCTGCCGCTCCACGCCCGGGAAGCTCCGCCGCTGCCGCTCCACGCCCAGGAAGCCCCGCCGCCCGCGGATGAAGCGGCCGCCCCGTCGGCAAGCGACGAAGATCTCCTCGACGAGGAGGAAGCCGGCGAGGAGATCGTCGTCACCGGCCAGCGCCTGCGCGGCGCGGTCGTCGGCGACATCCCTCCCGAGGTCCAACTCGACGCGCGAGATATCCGCGCCTACGGCGCCGGCAGCCTCGCGGAACTGATGACCGCGCTGGAGCCGCAGACCCGCAGCGGCGCCGGCCGGGGAGGAGGCCGTCCGGTCATACTCCTGAACGGCCGTCGGATCTCAGGCTTCTCCGAAATACGCGATTTGCCGCCCGAAGCCGTCGAGCGGGTCGACATCCTTCCAGAGGAAGTGGCGCTCAAATACGGCTACAGGGCCGATCAGAGGGTCGTGAACTTCGTGCTTCGGCCGCGCTTCCGGGCAGTCACTGCCGAAGCGGCGGCCGGCATGGCCACCGAAGGCGGGCGCGGAAGCTACGAAGCCGATCTGAACGTGCTTCGGATCATGAACAACGGCCGCTGGAACCTGGATGCGGAGGTCCGCCGCGACTCCGCCTTGTTCGAAAGCGAGCGAGATCTTATTCAGGCACAAGCCACGGCCGGCGGCGGAGCCGACGGCACCGACCTCGGCCGGTTCCGCACCCTCCTGCCGCAGACGGACCGGCTGTCGCTGGCGGGGACCGTCAACCGCACGATCCTGAACGACGTTTCGGCGACGCTCAACGCGCGCTTCGACCAGACCTCGAGCGAAAGCCGCTTCGGCCTGCCCGCCGCGGCCTTCGCGCTTCCCACTTCGGCCGGTGACGGCATTCGGCCGCTGACGCGCGAATCCGACAGCCGCGCTACCCATCTGGGCTTGTCGATGAATGGCGACATATCGCCATGGCGATGGTCGCTCACCGCCAATTACGACAGGTCCAACAACCGTACCCTCAGCGACACCAATGCCGATCCGGCGGAAGCCCAGGCAGGAATGCTCTACGGTGCACGGGAGAGATCGAGCGCGATCAGCCAGTCCGCGGACGCCGAACTCGTCGCCCACGGCTCGCTCATCACCCTTCCGGCCGGGGACATTTCCACGAGCGTCAAGGTCGGCCTGGACACGCGCAGCCTGCACAGCGAGAGCAATCGCGGCGGCACGGACCAGGTGCGCGACCTTTCGCGCAACCGAGCCAACGGCCAGGTCAATATCGACGTCCCGCTCGCAAGCCGGCGCAACGAGGTGCTGAGCGCGATCGGTAATCTGTCGCTCAACGCCAATGCCGCGGTCGAGCATCTCTCGGATTTCGGGACTCTGCGAGTGCTCGGCGGGGGAATCAACTGGTCGCCGATCGAGGGAGTTCGAGTGCTCGCGTCATTGTCCGATGAAGACGGAGCGCCGACCATCCAGCAGCTCGGCGACCCGGTGGTCCTGGTGCCCAATGTGCGGGTTTTCGACTTCACCCGCGGGCAAACCGTCGACATCAGCCGGATCGAGGGCGGCAACCCCGACCTTTCCGCGGACAACCGGCGGGTCTTCAAAATCAGCGCGAACGTGAAGCCTTGGGAGGAAAGGGA
>DASVRK010000066.1:0-6762 GCA_036388655.1 Allosphingosinicella sp.
GACCTGCTCGAGCGGCGTGAAGGCGTTCCAATCGGTGACCGTGGGGCCCTCGACCGTGCCGCTCTGGGTGGTGAAGGACAGGCTGTCGAAATCGTGGACGATCCGCTCCGCCCGCCGCTTCATCGGGCCCGCGCCGTCCGGGTCCGGATAGATGGTGCCCACCCGCCGCCCGGCCGCGTCGTAGCGGTAGCGGATCATGTCCGCGGCCCCGAACAACGGCCCGTCCAGCGCCGTCAGCCGGCCGGCATGGTCATAGCCGTAGCGGGTGGTGGCGGTGAGGGTGCCGTCGCCGGCCGCTTGGGTGACCGCGGTGGCCAGCAGATTGTGGCCTTGGAGCGGGTCCGGGTCGCCATAGCCGATCGTCGTCCTGGTCTCGCTCGCCTTGCCGATGCAGGTCGTCTCCGTATCGGTCACCGCTCCGGTGTGGCAGGTCGAGACACCGGTCAGCCGATAGATTTGCGGCCCGTCGACGAGGGCCAGCGAATTGTCTTTGTAGCGCGCCCGCAGCAGCGAATAGCTGTAGCGAACCTGCGGCCGCGCCGCCCCCGTCGACGGCGCCGGCGAAGTGATGCTGAGCAACCCGTCATGGACGCTGCTATAGCTATAATTGGTCGTGAAGCCGCGCGCGTCGGTGGTCGAGATCGGCTTGTTGCAGGTATTGGGGTTGGTGCAGCTGTCCGGATAGTCGGCCGAGGTGATGATGTCGGGCAGGCGCGCGCCGGCCTCGTCCGGCTTCGATTTCACCCGCTGCTCCTCGACGTTGCCGCGGGCGTCATAGGTGAGCTCGATCCCGTTCCCCTCGGGCAGCGTCATGCTCGTCATCCGGCCCGATCCGTCATAGCCGAAGCTTGCCTTGCGGCCGAGCTCGTCGGTGACCGATTCCACCCGGCGCGACGACAGGTCGGAGACGTAGGTCCTGGGGGCGGCGCTCCCGAGCAGCGGCGGCGTCACGCGGGTCGTGCGCTTGCCCTGCACCTCGTGGTCGACGTAGGAATAGGTCCAGTTGCCACTGCCGCGGCTGAGCAGCTTCACCCGGTTGGCCTCGTCATATTCCACCGCGAAGGCGACAATGTCGCCCGGCTTGGTTGCCGACACCAGTTCGCCGCCCGCCAGCATGTAGAAATGGTTCTTGCCGGTCTTGTCGGTGAAGTTCAGGGTTTTGCTTGTGGAGGCCACGTCGAGCGACGGCCAATCCTGCGTCAGCGTGCAGCTATTGGCGCCGGGCGCGCAATATTCGACCGCATTGTTGATCGCGGTGACCTTGGTCAGCCGCTTGAACGCGGCATTGGTGCCGGTCGTCTCCCAGACGTCCGACGCATAGGTCGGCTTCAGCTGGTAGCCGCGATTGTTGACCACCGACTGCGCCCGCGCGGTAGTGCCCTCCTTGCGATAGGTGTAGGTGACGAGCTCGCCGCTCGGCGCGGTGATGGTCCGGAGCCGCGCCGTGATCGTGCCGACCGCATCGCCATATTCGTTGAGGAACAGGAAGACGGTGCCGTTGCGGTCGGTATAGGTATAGCGCTCGGTCGCGGTGCCGGCGAACTGGTGGGTCAGCGTGGCGCCGTCGCCCTCGCGCGAGGTGAATATTTCGAGGCCCTGCGGGGTCGTTCGGGTGAAGCAGCGCCGGTGCCCGCCGATCACGACGCAGACCTTGTCGGGGTCCGCTTCCAGCTCGACGTTGAAGCTGTCGTAGCGGCGGCCGCCGGCGAAGCCGCTGACGAAGGTCAGCCCCTCGCCCGGCGGGCCGGCGCTGAGCGTCACCGGCGCCATGTTCATCTTGCCGGTGACGACGTCGACGCCATTCTCGTCGGGCGCCTGGCGCTCGAGCGGGCCCGCCGCCTGCCCGAAGGCGGGGCTGGCGAGAGCGGTGGTGGCGAGCAGGGCCGCGGCGATCGTTCGGGCGGCGGTGCGGGCGATGGCATGGGTCATGATAGGTCTCCGGGAAAGCAGGATGGGGATGGCGGCCGAGGCTGGGCTTCGGCGCATGGCTGGATCGGGCTGGGGCGCTTCATTCATTGTCTGCCGGGCAGCCCGAACCGGGGCCGAGCGTCAGCGTGAGCGTGCCCTGCGATCGCGCGCCGAGGGCGTCCTCCACCGTGTATGTGAGGCGCTCTTTGCCGGCGACGTTGCCGGGCAAGTAGCCGACCGACGTCGTGCTCGCGACGCTGGCGCCCCCAAGCGCTCCTCTGCTGACGGCTTTCAGCGTGACCGGCCCCTGGGGGTCCTGGTCGTTGGCGGTGACGTTGAAGGTGCCGGCGGCGGAACAGCGCGAGAGACTGCCCGTGTCCGGGGCGGTCGTCGGCCCCGGGTTCGGCGCCTTCTCCCAGATCGTGCCGATCGCCCGCGCCACCGCGATCACGGCGCCGCCGGTCGGAGCGGAAAGCTCCAAGTACATGCGTTCGTCGTCGTCCGGCTGGTCGTCGGCGCTCGTTGCCACCCGTACCGTCTTGCTGGTCTCGGCCGGCGCGAAGCTCAGCGCGGTCAGCGGGCGGGCCGTGTAATCCGATCCGGCGATCGCGGTCTTGTCGCCGGTCTGGAAGCTCACCCCGACCGTGCCGGAGGTGGTGCCGCTCTTGCTGATCGTGAAGACGATGTCGTCCCCCTCGACCGCATAGACTTCCCTGACGCTGAAGGTTGGCGCGGTCGCGTCGGTGACGGCCAGCAGCTCGCGATTGTCGGCCTGGTCATGGCTGTAGCCGGAGACGATCCCGTCATTGGTGCCGCCGGCCCGCGTCACCGTGATGAGCCGCCCGCGCACGTCGTAGCCGAAGGTCACCGTCTCCGACGCGAGCGTGACCGCCGGGACCGCGGCCGCCGGGAGCGCCGCTGCCGCGGCCAGGATCGTCCATCTGTTCATCGTTCCGCCTTTTCGTCATCGCCCGATTCGCGGGCCAGAACGAAAGAAGAACATTTGAAATCCTACATTACAAGCGCGGCGCCTCGCCGCCGTCCGCGGCGGGTTTCGCGGCGCCGGCAAATTGCCTAAGGCGCCGCCATGACCGACCTTTCCGCGCTCCTCCGGCCCGACCAGGGCCAGCCCGCCAATGCACTCATCCTGCTCGACAGGAAGGGGCTGGAGCCGTGGCTGAAGGCGCAGCCCGAGCGGGTGCGGCGCGCCGCCGAGACGGCCGGGTTCGAGGGCAAGGCCGATCAGTTCGCATTGGTGCCGGGCGACAAGGCCGCCGACTGGGCGGCGCTGCTCGGCGCCGCCGACGCCGCCGATCCGGGCGTGTGGGGTCTCGCCAAAGCGGCCGATTTGCTGCCCGCGGGCAGCTACCGGCTCGCCGGCCGCGCACCGGGGCCGGCCGCGCTCGGCTGGCTGCTCGCCCAATATCGCTTCGACCGCTACAAGGCCGAGCCCGCCGCGAAGGGGCCGCGGATCCTGCTCAGCGAGGAGCCTGCGCGCATCGCCGAAGCCTTGCTTATGGCCGAAGCCACCAACCTGGTGCGCGATCTCGTCAACATACCGGCACAAGATATGGGCCCCGACGCGCTGGAATCCGCCGTTTCCGAGCTTGCAAAGTCATGCTCCGCGGCACTTTCGCCGACATCCGGCGCCGAACTCGAGCGCGAATATCCGCTCATCCACGCCGTCGGCCGCGCCGCCGCCCCGGGCCGCGGCCCCCGCCTCCTCGAGCTCGAATGGGGCGACCCCCGCCACCCCCGCCTCGCCCTCATTGGCAAGGGCGTCGCCTTCGACACGGGCGGCCTCGACATCAAGAATAGCGCCGGAATGCGCCTCATGAAGAAGGATATGGGCGGCGCCGCCCATGCCATCGCGCTGGCCCTTCTGGTCATGAAAAGCCGCCTCCCCGTCCGCCTCCATTTGCTCGTCCCCGCGGTCGAGAACGCGATCGCCGGCAACGCCTTCCGCCCCGGCGATATCTTGAAGAGCCGCAAGGGTGTGACCGTCGAGGTTCACAATACGGATGCGGAAGGCCGGCTGATCCTCGCCGACGCCCTCACCCGCGCCGCCGAATCCCGTCCCGACCTCATCCTCGATTTCGCGACCCTGACCGGCGCCGCCCGCGTCGCGCTCGGCCCCGACCTCCCGGCCATGTTCGCCAATCGCGACGATCTCGCCGCCGCCCTCCTCGCCGCCGGCGAGGCGGAGGCGGACCCGGTCTGGCGGATGCCGCTCTGGAAACCGTATCGCGAAATGCTCGCCTCCGACGTCGCCGACCTCGCCAATGCCAGCGACGCGCCGATGGCCGGCGCCGTGACGGCCGCCCTTTTCCTCCAGAAATTCGTGCCCGACGACCTCGCCTGGGCCCATTTCGACACCTTCGCCTGGCGCGCCGCCGCCAAGCCCGGCCGGCCTAAGGGGGGCGACGCGCTCGGCCTTCGCGCCGCCTGGGCGATGCTCCGCTCGCGCTACCGCGCCTGAGACCGACGCCCCTGCTTTTGCGTTGAAAATGCCGGTGGTTAACGAAACGAAACCTGTTCTGCTTGGTTGTAGTGCCGAAACGTACCTCGCGCGGAAATCGGAGAAGGATCGTGTCGGAACGCTCGCTGAAGAGCTGGATGCAGACGCTAATCAGCTATGTGCGGTCGGGCCAGCCGGACCTTACCAACCGGCAGATGGCCTTGATGCTGCTGGTCTATTTGACGCCCGGGCCGCATACGGTCCGGGGCCTCGCCAACATCCTCGGCGTGTCCAAGCCGGTGATCACGCGCGCCTTGAACACGCTCGGCTCGCTCGGCTATCTGCGGCGGGTCCGCGACGAGGCGGATCGGCGGAACGTCTTCGTCGCCAGGACCAATACGGGGCAGGAATTCCTTGAAGGCTTCGAACGGAATATCGAGCAGGACGGCGCCCCACGCCGGACCGCCAAGGAACGGGGCCTCATCCTCCAGCACGGCTGAACGCTTCACCCTCGCCGGCCCTTCGCTGCCGCTCGACGAGCGCGTCCACGCCTATCGCCGCGACCTCGCCGACATCGCCCTGGCGGGGCAATTGTTCGCCCCCCATTATGCGCGCCCGCTCACCAAGGCATGCGGCACCCGCCCGGCCTTCGTCTATCCGGAAGGCTCTGACGGCGCGAAGGCGAGTTCGGAGCTGCTCCCGGGCGAGGAGTTCGCGCTCCTCGAAGTGTCCGGCCACTGGGGCTGGGGCTATTGCCGCCATGACCATTATGTCGGCTATGTCGAGGCGATCGCCCTCGTCGAACCGCTGCCGCCGACCCATATCGTCGCCGCCGCCGCCGCCGCTATCCTGGCCGAGCCGGACGTCCACGCCGCCACCCTCGCCAGCCTGCCGATGGGCGCGCGCGTCACCGGCCACGAAAGCCGCGGCTATCTCGCCACCGATCTCGGCTTCATCGCCTTCACCCAGGTTCGCGCCGTCGACGCCTTCGAGCATGATCCGGTCGCGGTCGCCGAGCGGCTCCTCGGAGCGCCCTATCTGCTCGGCGGGCGCACCAGCACCGGCATCGACTGCTCGGGCCTCATTCAGCTCTCGCTCGGCCTGTGCGGCATCCCCGCCCCCCGCGACAGCGATCAGCAGCGGGTGCTCGGCACGGCGCTGGCCGAAGGTGCCCCGCTGGAGCGCGGCGACCTCCTCTTCTTCGAAGGCCATGTCGGCCTGATGGTCGATGGCGAGTCGCTGATCCACGCGACCGGCCATGTCGGCAGCGTGGTCGTGGAGTCGCTCGCCCATGTCGCAGCCCGCACGCCTGTACTCGATCGTCGTCGGCTCTAGCCCTCCTGGCCCTACATCTCTCCGCGCTGGCGGCGGAGGGCATACCATTTGCGGACATTGGCATTATGCTCGGCCAGCGTGTTGGCAAAGACGTGGCCTCCGGTCCCGTCGGCGACGAAGAAGAGCGCCTGGGTCGGCGCTGGGTTGAGCACCGCCGCGATCGACTCCCGCCCCGGATTGGCGATCGGCCCCGCCGGAAGGCCGGCCCGGGCATAGGTGTTGTAGCCGTTGTCGGCATTGAGCTCGGACCGCAGGATCCGGCGCCCGAGCGGCTTGCCCTTGGTGATCGGGTAGATGACGGTGGGGTCCGCATCCAGCTTCATGCCCTGCTTCAGCCGGTTCGAATAGACGCCCGCCACCATCCGCCGTTCGGACGGCTTGCCGGTTTCCTTCTCGACCACCGAGGCGAGGGTGATGGCGTCCCGCTTCGAGGTGACGGCGCTATGCGGCTGCCGCTTCCCCCAGAGCGCGTCGAGCTCCTTGGTCATCGCCGCCTGCATTCGCTTCAGCACCGCCGCCCGGCTCTCGCCGCGCTGATAGCTGTAGCTGTTGGGAAGCACCGTCCCTTCCTCGGGAACGGCGACGTTGCCGGTGAGGTAGGGCACCCGCATCAGCCGCTCGAACACCAGGACCGACGGCATCCCCTCGGGGATGGTGACCAGCCGCTGCACCGGCCGCCCATGCTGGAGATGGTCGAGCACGCTCCCGGCGCTGAGCCCGGCCGGGATCTCGAACTCGCCGGCCTGGATCGGATCCTTCGACCCGAACAGCCGCGCCAGCGTGCGGAAGCTTCGCGCGCCCCCGCGGATGACGCCCTGTTTCTCGAGCTGCTCCGCCACCTTGCCGAGGCTCGATCCCTGCTCGACAATGATCGTCTTGGGCTGCGCGGCCGGACCCGGCCCGGCCCAGAACGCCCTATAAGCCGCGCCCGCGCCGGCCACCACCGCGATCAGCAGCGCGGCCAGCAGCCACTTGACCGGGAAGCTTCTAGACAGCGCGCATCACCAGGCTGGCGTTGGTGCCGCCGAAGCCGAAGCTGTTGTTGAGCACCGCCTTGACCT
>DASVRK010000067.1:0-9354 GCA_036388655.1 Allosphingosinicella sp.
AGGTCCGGGGGTGGGGGAGGGCCGAGGTTCTTTCGGTGGTTTGTCTGGCTTGTCGGGCTTGATTGGCAGGTGCCCTCTCAGGAATACAATTTTCCGATTCTCTTTCACTTTTCCGCCTGCCGACGAGACATCGCTCCGCACCATCACCGTTTCGAGCGGCAGCCCTGGGCAATTATCCGGATTAAGACCTAATGCTGTGAAAGTGACGTCACGGCCGGCGGAATGCAGCAGAGCCACTTGAGCTAGCTCGCTCTCGACAATTTCTATGAGCGCACCGTCTGTGGCTTCGAGTGACTTCTGCTGATTCTCACTAACATCGAAGTTACTGAGGATGTAATTCAAGATAGCCCACCCCAAGCCATGCCAGGATTTATGACCAGTCAGATTGTTCTCATCATTCAGTGAAGCGAACTTAGCAGCGTCCGCCATGACAACTGCAAAGTTAGCATCGTTTAGGGGAACGGTCTCTGCAGCGTCACGCGCATCCAGTGCGCCGATCGGAGGAATGGGAGGGACCGGCGGGCGCGGCTGATGGGGAGGGCGTGGTGGCCACGGCCAAGGCCTTGGCCAAGGCGGGATGTCATCGACGTCAGTCGGTTGATACGCATCAATCGGCATGTAAACCCTCCATCTGTCTGTGGTTGTCGAGTTTCTCCTTCGCCCGCTTACCAGGCCTCTCCGTTGTGCAGCAGATGACCGGTGGCTTGCATAATGGGACTCATAGACTTGTGGAAGTAGGCGCTCGCTTGCGAAGTCCTCAAGACCAAGCACACTACACCTTCGGTATTCGATCGGGTGCAGCAGCGGGGGCCCTAACTCCTTCGCCCCTGACGCTGCCAGCGCATGCATCATGGGATGTCTCACCGCATCGACGTCGAGGATGAGCAAGGCCTTGTGCTGGCGACGCTGCGATTCGGCGAGGTAGTGCGGGTCGAAAATTAGGTGAGCCCATCGCCTAGTGCCCTCGGGTGCCGAACGCTGTCGCGAGGTTTAGGGAGGCGGGATCGACGAGTCGATTCAAGAGGGGTAAGAAGGCTCACAGGGCAAACACACCTTCGATGTTCGCGCTTGCCGCTTTATGCTGCTCTAGCCAAGCACTTGCGGCGGAGTACCTCACCTCCGTGAGGAGTGAGGTGTATCAGACTGGCGGAACCGCGAAGGAGATCGCCACGCGCGCTGGCACGTGCATCTCGCAACACCTGGCGCCAGGCACAGTCAATGCACAACTCATTATCAGCAGTGATTTAGATGGGGGCGTAATCGTCGCTCGCAGCGCACTCGAGTACGGCGGCTTGGTGCAGTGGAAAATCCGGAGCAATTTCACCTTTGAGGCACGGGAAGGTCGCTTCCGCATCGTGCAGACGAACCTTGAGCGATTCAACGATCAGTTCGATGTCGGCTGGAAGCCTATCGGCGCATGGACCAGCTCACAGTGGAAAGGAGCGGAGAAGGCTTTCTCGACCTCGGCCACAGTCGTCGCCCAATGCGTCATCAACGGACTCAAGCGCGAAACGTGGTGAGTGCAAGCCGGTGACTAACCGGTTACTGCTTGTAAGGGGCTAGCACCGCAGCGACGGTGACGAATCGATGCCCTGCTGACCGGCCAATAAGCTATTGGCCAAAATATAAAAGAATGGCGCGCCCGGAAGGATTCGAACCTCCGACCCCCAGATTCGTAGTCTGGTGCTCTATCCAGCTGAGCTACGGGCGCGCGAGAGGCTGCGACATAAGGGGAAGCTTTCGGGCGCGCAACCCCGCCGGCCCAAAAGCGGCGTTGCCCCGGCCGCGGGCGCCGCATAGGGAAAGGCGATGGACGCCCGCCGCCCTTTTCCGCCGCTGGCCGCGGCCGCCGCCCTCCTCGCCGGCTGCGCGGCCGAAGGGCCGTTTCCGTCGTTGGCGCCGCGCGCCGTCGAGCGCCAGCTGGCGAACGAACAGCCCCCTGCCCCGCCCTCGATCATCCCCAGCGATCCCGCCACCGCGGGCCGCATCCGCGATATGGTCGCCGCCGCGCGCGAGGGCGACGGCGCCTTCCGCTCAGCCTTGGCCGCCGCGCGCCCGGCCGTCGCCGGCGCCGGCGCGGCCGGATCGGAAAGCTGGGTGGCGGCGCAGCAGGCGGTCTCGCGCGCCCAGGCGGCGCGCGCGCCGACCGTCAATGCGCTCGCCGACCTCGATTCGCTGGCGGTGCGGCTGGCGGCGGCGCGGCCGGCGGCGAGCCAAGCCGATATCGCCGCCGCGGTTGCCGCGGTCGAGACCGTGCAGGCGATCGCCGACGCCCAGGAAGACGCGCTCGCCGGCCTTCGCGCCCGCCTCAGCGGCCGCTGAGCGCCGCCTTGTGGGCCTTGGCGAGCTCCACATAATGGGCCACCCCGGCCTGCTGCCCGGCCAGCTCCTCGGGCGTCAGGTCGCGGACATATTTGGCCGGCCTGCCCGCCCATAATTGCCCGGCGGGGATGCGCTTGCCTGGGGTCAGCATCGCGCCGGCGGCCAGCATGGCGCCGCTCTCCACCACGCAGCCGTCCATCACGATCGCGCCGAGGCCGACAAAGGCGCGGTCGTGGAGGATGCAGCCATGCACCATCGCGAGATGGCCGATCAGCACGTCCTCGCCGATCAACGTCGGATGGCCGGCCGCATCGCCCGCCTTGGGCGAATCGACGTGGATCACGCTGCCGTCCTGGATGTTGGTGCGCGCGCCCACCCGGATGCGGTTGACGTCGCCGCGCAGCACGCAATTGTACCAGATGCTGGCCTCCGGCCCGATCTCGACATCGCCGATCAGCTGCGCGCCCGGCGCGACGAAGGCGGCGGGGTCGACCCGCGGGGCCCGGCCGCCGAAGCTCAGGAGGTGCGGGCCGCCCATTCCTCCCTCCCGATCGCATAAACGATGACGGTGCTTTCGGCCCAGTCCGGCCCCTCATAATCGAGTTCGGGGCGGCGGGTCATGCCGAGCCGCTCCATCAGCCCCCAGCTCGGCGCGTTGCCATCGACGGTGAGCGACACCACCCGCTCCGCGCCGAACGTCCCGAACGCGGCCTCGAGCGAAGCGATCGCCGCCTCCTTGGCATAGCCCTGCCCCCACACGTCCTCGCGGAAGCGCCAGCCGGCCTCATATTCGCCCTCGACCGGGCTGCCGGCGTCGTTGGCGATCTTGAGCCCGCAAAAGCCCAGCAATTCGCCGTCGGCCTTGCGCTCGACCGCCCAGAAGGTGAAGCCGCGTTCCTGCTCATAGGCGGCGAGCCGCGCCACCACCCCGGCAATGAAGTCGGGCGTCTTGGCCCCGCCCAGCCAGCGCATGACGGCGGGCGTGTTGGTGTGACGCTCGAAGCTTGTCGCGTCGCCGTCGCGCCAGCTGCGAAGAGTGAGCCGCTCGGTTTCGATCATCGCCATCGCCTATCCCCCACGCCCTCAGTCCGTCCAGCCTTCGATCAGCGGCAGGATGCTCGCGAAATCGTCACTCCAGCCTTCGAAGCCCGGCCGCGGCTCGAGCTCCTCCCACGGCGCGAACACGCCGATCCCGAGGAACATGTCGTCGAGCGCCTCCGGGCTGCGCGCCATCGCGATCCAGACCGAGGCGGTGGCGTTACCCTCGTCCTCGTCGGGAAAATAATGGAGCTTCGAGGCCGCCCAGCCGCCCTGCGCCGCCGCCGCCGCGACGACCGGCTCCAGGTCGAGATAGCGGTTGGAGATGTGGACGAGCAGGATGCCGCGCGGCTGCAGCGCCCGGGCATAGACCTGGAACGCCTCGCGGGTGAGGAGGTGCATCGGCACCGAATCCGAGGAGAAGGCGTCGATCGCCAGCATGTCGAGCCCCGCGGCCGGCTGGCGGGCGAGCGTCAGCCGGGCATCGCCGATCACCATCTGCGCCTGCGGGGCGCAGCTATTGAGGAAGGTGAAATAGCCGCTTTCGCGCGCCAGCCGCACCATCGCCGGGTCGATCTCGAAAAACCGCCAGCGCTGCCCCGGCCGGGCATAGCAGGCCAGCGTGCCGGTGCCGAGACCGACCACGCCGATCCGCGCGCGCTGGCCGAACAGCCGCTCGGCCGCCCCGAGCGCAAGCCCGACGCCGGACTTGCGCGCATAGTAAGTGGTCGGCTCGAGTTCGCGGCCGCGCGTGATGTTCTGAAGGCCGTGGAGGGTGGTGCCGTGGGTCAGCGACAAGGCGTTGCGATCGGCGTCGGTGCCGACCGAGTAAATGCCGAAATAGCTGCGCGTCCGTACGCCCGCATAGCTTCGGTGGACATTGCTCCAGCCGCCATAGCTCATCATCAAGGCGGCGAGGCAGGCGGCGAACACGACCGGGCGCCCCAGGCTGAACAAGGCGGCCGCGCCGATCGCGCCGCTCGCCGCCACCGCCACCCAGACCGGCGCCTCGAACAGGAAGCGCCGGTCGCCGACGAGCGACAGCAGGAACACCGCCACGGGCATCGCCATCGCCAGCACGAACCCGCGCTTCGGCTCGCTCCAGATCCGCTCGATCCGCTTCAGATAATTGCGCTGCGGCAGCAGCAGCGCCGCGGCGAGGATCAGCAGCGGATGCTCGTAGCTCCAGTCGAACAGCAACGGCGCGGCGAGCGCGCAGAAGGCCCCGCCGAGGACGCCGCCCACCGACATGGCGAGGTAGAAGCCGGTCAGCCGGTCGGGCTCCGGCCGCAGCCGGTACATTTCCGCATGGAGCGCGACCGCGACGAAGAACAGCAGGCTCAGCCCCAGCGCCGCCGCGGCCAGCGGGTTGCGCGATCCGTCGGCGAAGGCGAGCCCGCCCGCGATCAGCAGCACCAAAGGCGCGACCTGGCCGATGAACTCGGCGGCGCCGCGCCGCCGCGCGAAGGCGATGACGAAGCTCAACAGATAAAGGCCGAGCGGCAGCGCCCACAGCATCGGCATGGCGACGATGTCGGTGGTGAGGTGGGTCGTGGTCGACAGCATGAGCCCCGACGGCACCGCCGCCAGCGCAATCCACAGCCCGACCCGCCGCCGGCTCGGCGCCGGCGAGGCCGGCTCCGGCACCGCCTCGACCGCCTGCCCCGGTATGGTGAGCGCGCAGCCGACCACCAGCAGCACCAGCAAAGCATAGCCGCCGGTCCAGAGCGCGCTTTGCTGGTCGAGCGTCAGCAGCGGCTCGACCAGCAAAGGGTAGGAAATGAGCCCCGCGAAGCTGCCGAGGTTCGAGGCGGCGTAGAGCGCATAAGGCTCGCCGCGCGCGCTTTCGAGCGCATACCAGCGCTGCATCAGCGGCGCCTGCGAGGAGACGATGAAGAATAGCGGCCCGATCGAGCTCAATAGCAGCCACGGCGTCCACAAAGCCGGCGACACGCCCCCCGGCGGCAAAGCGGCGCCGAGCCCGATCGGAAGCCACAAAGCGGCGATGGCGAACAGGCCGAGATGCAGCCCCGCCTGCGTCCGCGGCCGCAGCCGCGCCAACTGGTGGGCATAGGCATAGCCGCCGAGCAGCAGCGCCTGGTAGACCATCATCGCGCTGTTCCACACCGCCGGCGCGCCCCCGAGCCGCGGCAGCGCCATCCGCGCGATCATCGGCTGGGTCAGGAACAGCAGGAACGATCCGGTGACGATGGTCGCGAAGAAGAGCGGCCGTGCATAGGCCTCGCGTGCGGAAGGCGCGGCCCCCGCCTCAGCGGTCACGGAGCAGCCGCGCCGCCACCGGCGCGTGATAGCTGAGCACGCCCGCGCAGCCGGCCCGCTTGAACGCCGTCAGCGTCTCCATCAGCAGCGCGTCGCGGTCGCCCGCCCCGGCCGCCGCCGCGGCCTCGATCATCGCATATTCGCCCGACACCTGATAGGCGAAGACCGGCACTTCGAAGCGCTCCTTCACCCGCCGGACGATGTCGAGATAGGCGAGGCCCGGCTTCACCATGACATGATCGGCGCCCTCGGCGATATCGAGCGCGACCTCGCGCAGCGCCTCGATCGCGTTGGCGGGATCCATCTGGTAGCTCTTCTTGTCGCCCTTGAGCCGCCCGGCCGACCCGACCGCGTCACGGAACGGCCCGTAAAAGGCGCTCGCATATTTGGCGGCATAGGCCATGATCTGGACGTTGACGTGGCCCTCGCGCTCGAGCGCCTGGCGGATTGCGCCGACCCGCCCGTCCATCATGTCCGACGGGGCGACGATGTCCGCCCCCGCCGCCGCCTGCACCAGCGCCTGCTCGACCAGCATCTTGCTGGTCTCGTCGTTCAGCACATAGCCCGCCTCGTCGGCGATGCCGTCATGGCCGTCGGCCGTATAAGGGTCGAGCGCGACGTCGGTGAGGATGCCCACGTCCGGCGCCGCGTCCTTGGCCGCCTTGATCGCGCGGCACATCAGATTGTCGGGGTTGAGCGCCTCCTGCCCGCCCTCGGTCCGGAGCTCGGCGGGCGTGTTCGGAAACAAAGCGATGCACGGAATGCCGAGCCGCTGCGCCTCGCGCGCGCGCTCGGGGATGAAGTCGATCGACCAGCGCGACACGCCCGGCAGGGTCGCGATCGGCTCCTCCACGGCGTGGCCGCCGGTCACGAACAACGGCCAGATCAGGTCCGACGGCGTCAGCACCGTCTCGGCCACCATCGCCCGCGACCAGGCGGCGGAGCGGGTGCGGCGAAGCCGGACGGCGGGAAAGGAGGCGGCGGCCATGGCCGGCTAGTAGCGGGCGCCGCCCCGCCTGCAAAGCCGCCACATGGCCGCGTCCCACGCCCCGAATCCCGGCTCAGCGCGGGCGCCACCCCCCTCCGGTTGTGCGCCGACCGCTTTGATGTCATTCTCCGCCGGTAAGCTTCCCCGCAAGACGGGACCGAACACGCCTGCACCCTTCACTCCCACATGGAAGGACGGCCGATGAAGCTCCTGAAACCCCTCGCAACCCTGTCCGCCGGCGCGAT
The DNA here is from genome assembly GCA_036388655.1 of Allosphingosinicella sp. Classification (GTDB taxonomy): domain Bacteria; phylum Pseudomonadota; class Alphaproteobacteria; order Sphingomonadales; family Sphingomonadaceae; genus Allosphingosinicella. The sequence continues at coordinate 6,874 of DASVRK010000067.1, forward strand.
GCTGGCGGCGATCGCGGCCAGCGCCGCCGCCCAGCCCGTGGCCCCGCCCCCGGCCGCCCCGCCGCCGCTTCCCCAGCTCTATTTGCTGGGCCAGGAACCCTATTCGGTCAGCGGCCGCAATTTCGTGCGCTACCGCTACGACGTGCACAATAAGGACAAATACCCGGCCGAGCTGTTCGCAGCCGCGCCGAACCTGCCGCCGTGCGGCCTCAACGCCAATTCCTCGCGCACCTGGGTGGACATCGTCGAGCAGGGCGGGCGGCGCATCTACGGCTTTTGCGCGCTGGGCGATCCGCAATATCTCGGCCAGATCTGGTTCGCGATGGAGGAAGGCACGATCCCGCCGAGCTGGATCTATATCGAGATGACCGATCGCCAGACCAACACTAAATACCGGTCCAATCTCGCCGACACCACGCTTTAGCGCCCGGCGAGGACGAGCCGCGCGGCCGGCCGCTGGCGCCGATCCGCGGCGGGCGGGACGATGGACACCCTGGCCCACCGGTGAGTTAGTCCGCGGTGAGCCTGATCAAACCCGTCCCCAAGGAAGCCGTCCTCGTCGTCAACGCGCATTCGCGCAAGGGCGAGGAACTGTTTCGCGAGGCCACCGCCAAGCTCGAAATGTCCGGCGTCCGGCTGATCGAATCCTATCCCGTCCGCGATCCCGACGAGCTCATCCCGACGGTGCGAAAGGCGGTGGCGGCGGGGGCGCCGATGGTGATCGTCGGCGGCGGCGACGGCTCGCTCTCGTCCACGGTCGACGATGTGGTCGGCCGCGACTGCGTGTTCGCTTTGCTGCCGCTCGGCACCGCCAACAGCTTCGCCCGCACCCTCGGCATCCCGCTCGACCTTGACGGAGCGATCGCCACCATCGCCACCGGCAAGCGCAGGCGCATCGACCTCGGCGTCATCAACGGCGACTATTTCGCCAATGCGGCCGCCATCGGCCTGTCGCCGATGATCGGCGATACGGTGCCGCACGAGCTCAAGAAATATCTCGGCCGCTTCGGCTATCTGCTGTGGGCGGTCTGGTGCTTCGCGAGGTTCGGCCCGTTCCGGCTGTTCGTCGACGACGGCACCAAGGTGCATCGGCTGTGGACGACCGAGGTCCGCATCTTCAACGGCCGTTTCCATGGCGGGGTCGAGCTGACCGAGACCACCGACGTCGACAGCGGCGACATCGTCATCCAGGCGGTCACCGGGCGCGGCCTCGCGCGGCTGGTGTGGGATTGGTACGCCAAATTCTTCAAGCTGAGCTCGCGCGACGCCAACACGGTCGAGTTCCGCGGCAAGAGCCTTCACGTCGACACCCGGCCGCACCACCGCATCTCAATCGACGGCGAGATCGTCGCCCGCACCCCCGCCACGGTCGCCATCGCGAGCCGCGCGATCGAAGTGGTAGTCCCCGCCTAACCGAGCCGCGCCAGCGCCGCCCGGTACTTTTCGGCGTCGGAGGCTTTTTCGGCATGGTCGGACCGCGCCTTTTCGACAGCCTCGGGCTTGGCCCGCTCGACGAAGCTCGGATTGCCGAGCCGCGCGGCCAGCGCATCGCGCTCCTTCTCCGCCGCCTGCAGCGCCTTGGCGAGCCGCGCCCGCTCGGCCGCGATGTCGATCACGCCCTCCAGCGGCAGCACGAACGTCGCCTCGTCGACGACCAGCTGGGCGGCCCCTCCGGCCGGCGCCTCGCCTTCCGCCACCGCCTCGATCCGCGCCAGCCGCCGGATTGCCCCGTCGTTGCGCCGCAGCCGCTCCAGCGTCTGCACCCCGGCGTCCTTGACATGGAGCGCAAGCTTCGCCCCCGGCGGCACGCCGAGCTCGGTGCGGGCGGCGCGGATGCCGCCGATCAGCCGGATCAGCCAATCCACCTCCGGCCCCGCCTCCGGATCGAGCCTGCGCGCGTCCGGCATCGGCCATTTGGCGACGATCAGGTCGTAAGGCCGCTCGCCCATCGCATTCCAAAGCTCTTCGGTGATGAACGGCATGAACGGGTGCAGCATCACCAATATCTGGTCGAGCACCCAGCCGGCGACCGCCCGCGTCTCCTCGTCCACGCGGCCTCGCTCGTCGCCGCTCGATACCGGCTTGATCAGCTCCAGATACCAGTCGCAGAAAGTCGCCCAGGTGAACTGATAGATAAGGTTCGCGCTTTCGTCGAAGCGCAGCTCGGCCATGGCGAGGTCGAGCGCCTGGACCGTCTTCACGGTCTCGCCGACGATCCACTTGTTGACGGGAAGCTCCGCCGCGGGCGGCTCCAGTCCGGCCGACGCCCCGATCCCGTTGGCCTGGCAGAAACGCGCCGCATTCCATAGCTTGGTCGCGAAGTTGCGATAGCCCTCGACGCGCTTCTCATCCAATTTGATGTCGCGCCCCTGGCTCTCCATCGCCGCCAGCGTGAACCGCAAGGCGTCGGCGCCGTAGCGGTCGACGAGCCCCAGCGGATCGACCGTATTGCCCTTCGACTTGGACATTTTCGCGCCCTGC
>DASVRK010000068.1:0-4717 GCA_036388655.1 Allosphingosinicella sp.
CGGCGACAGCGCGGCAGCCGGTGGCGGGGAGGCGATCGACCGCCCCTGGAAGCGCGGCTCGGCCGAGGACGCAGCCTTCCTCATGAAGCAGGCCGAGCAGGTCATCATCGTCCCCGGTTACGGCATGGCGGTCGCGCAGGCCCAGCATGCGCTCAGGGAAATGGGCGACCTCCTCAAGGCCGAGGGCGTCAGCGTCAAATATGCGATCCACCCGGTCGCCGGCCGCATGCCCGGCCACATGAACGTGCTCCTCGCCGAGGCCAACGTCTCCTATGACGAGGTGTTCGAGCTCGAGGACATCAACTCCGAATTCGCCCGCACCGATGTCGCCTTCGTGATCGGCGCCAACGACGTCACCAACCCAGCCGCGAAAACCGACAAGTCGTCGCCTATCTATGGCATGCCGGTGCTCGATGTGGAAAAAGCCAAGACGGTGCTGTTCATCAAGCGCTCGATGGGCGGCGCCGGCTATGCCGGTGTGGAGAACGAGCTCTTCTTCCGCGACAACACGATGATGCTGCTCGCGGACGCGAAGAAGATGGTCGAGGAGATCGTGAAGAATCTGGGCTAGCCAGATCGCGCGGATCCCCGGCCCTCAGGCTCGAACGGGGGCCGCCGGCGATTGGGCGATGGGACAGGCGACGTGCGTAAATTGGGTTTGATCGGCGGGATGAGCTGGGTCTCGACCGCCATGTATTACGAGCAGATCAACAAAAGCGTGAACAAGCGGCTCGGCGGCCTCGCCTCGGCGCCGCTGCTGATCGAGAGCCTCGACTTCGCGCCGGTGGCGGCGATGCAGGCGGCGGGCGAGTGGGACGCTTTGGCCGAGCTGATGATTGCGACCGCGCGCCGGCTCCAGGATGGCGGCGCCGAGGGGCTGCTGCTATCGAGCAACACCATGCACAAGCTCTACGACCGGATCGCGGCCGAAGTGTCGGTCCCGCTCATCCATATCGGCGAGGTGACGGCGGCGAAGCTCGTCAAGGACGGCGTCAAGCGGGCCGGGCTGATCGGCACCCGCTTCACGATGGGCGAGACTTTCTATCGCGAACGGCTCGAGGCGAGCGGTATTGCGGTGACGACGCCCGGCGCCGCCATGGCGCGCGAGATCGACCGCATCATCTTCGACGAACTCACCCGCGGCCATGTCTCGCGCATCTCGCAGCGGACGCTCAAGACCTGCCTCACCGAGATGGGCCAGGCGCGCCAGCAGGCGGTGATCCTCGGCTGCACCGAGCTGGTGATGCTGGTGGATCCGGTCGCCAACGTGCTTCCGGTCTACGACACGACCGCGCTCCATGCCGCGGCCGCGGTCAAGTGGATCCTCGAAGAGCCGGCGGCCGCTGCGCCGGCGGAGCCGGCCTTGTCGGAAGCGGGCGCGGCCTAGGCACCGCCCAAGCGCGGGAAGTTAGCTCCGGTTCGGATGAAACGGGCGCTGCGGGGCCGCTCCCGTTTCGGTCCGAAATGGAGGAGTCGGCCGCTCCTTTTTCATCCGCAATGGCGTCAAAGTGGAAGAACCTTTATTCCTCAGGGGGGGAAGCCATGGCCATGCCGCAGGGGAAGTCGCATGATGTGCCGGCGATGACGGAATATGGCGATCACCCATCGGTGATGATCCTGGCCGATGGCGAGCCGGCGGCCGAGCGCGCGCGGGCTTCGGCCGAGCGGGCCGGGCGCCGGGTGAGCGCGATCGCTCCGGTCGTGGGCGGGCTTGAACGGCTCGCCCGCCAGGTCGCTGTCGGTGCGGTGCTGGTGGAGGTCGATGGCGCGGGTGAGGGCGAGAATCTGGCCGAGCTCGAACGCTTGCTGGGCGGGCTCGACGCCGCCGCCGAAGCGGGGCGCTATGGCAGCGTGGTTGCGGCTCCGCCCGAGCTGATCGACTTCATCGCGGCGCGGGCGCCGCATCGCGATGTCTTCCATTTGTGCGGCGCCTCCGAGGTCGAGCGAGTGCTCGCCATCGCGCTCGCTTCGGCGCGCCGGCCGCTGCGGCTCCATGATGGGCGCCGCCCGCCGGGCACCGACAAGCTGCAGCAGCTGGGCGAGGAGGTGGGCCGGATCGCCAGCCTGCTCGCCAGCCTCTCCGAGGAGGTGGCGGGCGGCGGCTGCGGCGCCGGGGCCGAGGAGGGCGCGCCCAGGTCCGAGCTCACCGCCGGGAGAGTCCGCGCCATCATCCGCGGCCGCCGCCTGCGCGACCAGTTTTTCAGGCCCGACTTCTTTGCCGATCCCGCCTGGGACATGCTGCTCGACCTGATGGCGGCCCGGCTCGAGAAGCAGCGGGTGGCGGTATCGAGCCTGTGCATCGCCGCCGCCGTGCCGCCGACCACCGCGCTGCGCTGGATCAAGACGCTGACCGACCAGGGCCTGTTCGTGCGCCAGGCCGACCCGCAGGACGGGCGCCGCGTCTATATCGAATTGTCCGACGAGGCGGCGGCGGCGTTGGAAGCCTATCTGAGCGCCGTCCAGCGCATCTCGCCGTTGTCGATCTGAACGGCGCTGTCGATCTGAAGGGTGGGCCGGCCGCTGCTTCGGCCGGGCTGGTGGGCGCTGACGGGCTCGAACCGCCGACCCTCTCGGTGTAAACGAGATGCTCTACCAACTGAGCTAAGCGCCCGCGCCAGGCGGTTCAGCGCCCCTGCCATGGGCGGGCGGCGCGGGCAAGCCTCAGAGCCAGCCGAGCACCGCCAGCAGGACCAGAGTGGCCAGCACCGAGATCAGGACCGAGCCGAGGCAACCCAGGCGATTGGAGAAAAAGAAGAACAAGGCGATGCTCCCGAGCTGATCCGGACACAACGCAGCAGCCGGGGTTCGTTCCCGCGCGGCGATGAGGGGGGAGGGTGCACGTGAAAATCCCCGCTCATCCTGAGGAGCCGCTGAGCGAAGTCGAAGCGGCGTCTCGAAGGACGCACGGTGGTCCTTCGAGACGGGCCCTCGCCGGGGCTCATTCCCTCCTCAGGATGAGCGGGAATGCTTTACCCAGCTGATCACGCTCGCCGGTCCGCTCCCCCTACAGGTTCCGGATCAGCCGTGTAGCGACGGCGGCCCAGGCTGGGTCGGTCACCACGGTCTGGCGCTGGCCGGCGCCGAGCGGGAGGATGTGGAGTTTGCCCTCCTCGCGGCCGATCAGCCGGCCGAACACGAAGCGGCCGGCGGGGCGCGGCAGCAGGACGTCGCGGTTCATCGCCTGCGCGAAGGCCTCGGGCCCGACTCGGGACGCCCAGATTTCGTCGCCGGCGCGATATTCGCCGACGCTGGCCTCGACCCGGATGGCGACCAGCCCGGGCTCGGCCTGCGGCGGGATCGCGACGCCTGGCCGGCGCGGCGCGTGGGCGCCGTCATGGGCGAGCGTCGCGGCGACGGGGACGTCCTCGCGGTCGGGCAGGGTGACGAGATCGGACGCTTCCACGCCGAGCGCCTTGGCGATGCGGTTCAGCCAGCCGACGGAGACGGTGCGGGTGCCGGTCTCGAGCCGGCCGATCGTCTGCGGGGTGGTGGGCGGCTCGCAGCGGTCGGCCACATCCTGCAGGGTCATCCGCTTGGCGCGGCGGACGTCGCGGATACGAGTGATCATGCCGAAAGAATCCTGTACCACGTGGGTTATTTCACTTTCCTACAGGCAATCCCCAATGGCAAGACATTTCTCCAGAGGGCGACTCGGGGAAGGGCGATGGGTGCGTTGAGGAGGAACCGGCTGTTGGCGGAGCGGCCGCTGCCGAGGGACGGGCAGGAACGCCCCCGACCCGGCGGTCCCAAGCCAGGCGCGCGCGGCGCCAATGCCCGCTCGGTCACCGTCAACCTCGCGGAATCGCCGCTCGGCTGGCTGAGGTCGCGGGGGCTGGTCAGCGAGCGGCAGCTGCAGGCCGGCGAGCGGCTGCGCGAGGATTGGGAGCGGGCGCAGCTCAGCCCGCGCGTGACCATGCAATGGGACGCGCCGCCGCTTGCCAAGACGCGGCGCGGGCCCCCGGTGAACATCGCGAGCGACGCCCAGATCGCTGCCAAACGGCGCTTCGAGGTCGCGATGGCCGAAGTGGGGCCGGGGATGAGCGACGTGATGTGGCGGATCGTGTGCGCGGGCGAAGGCATGCGCGACGCCGAGCGCGCGCTTGGCTGGCCGGCGCGGGCGGGCAAATTGGTGCTCGGCCTGGCGCTCGACCGGCTGGCCGATCATTATCGCCTGCCGTGAACGGGCGGCGGCGGAGTCGCCCAGCCGCAAGCGAAGGCTCAGCCGGTCAGCGAACGGCCGGCGTGGTGAAAGAAGACCGGGCGGTTGTTGCGGGTGTGGATCGCCGCGCCGCCGCGCGCGCTCGCGTCCTGGAGCGGCAAGGCGGTGGCGCAATAGCCGCATTCCGCCGAAATCCGTCCGACATACCATTGGGTGTGCCCGCAGCCGGGGCAGTTGTTGACCTGGTTCTCGCGATAGACCTGGCTGTAGCCGCGCGCCTTGAGGTCGTGCGAGCAGCTCTCCTCCCCATGCGGGTTCGCGGAGTTCCGGTCTTGGGTCTTGGTATGCAGCATGGTCGTTCCCCCTGCCGAGTCGAGATAGAACGCGCGAGCAGCAGTTCGTATCCGGTGCCCGCGCGATGCTCCGCGGGGCGATCTAACAGGCATGGGGACGGCCGGCGCCGGGCGCATGTTCCTGCTCATGGGCGGTCCGTGTGGGCCAGCCTCGGGAGGAAATTACCTGGTCCGAGCGGCCTGGGAGAATGTTTATGCGGGATCG
>DASVRK010000069.1:0-3160 GCA_036388655.1 Allosphingosinicella sp.
CTCCGGGTTGCGCCACACGAACACGGTCAGCTCGTCCATCGCGCCGATGATATATTCCTCGCTGACCTGCTCCGTGCCGCTGACGAAGGAAGCGGTCGGGAGCCGGTTGCCGGTGGGAGCTCCGCCCGAGGCGCAGCCGGCCAGCGCAACCGCGCCCGAACCGATGGCAAAAGCGATCTTGGACTTGGCAGAAACACGCATGGATCGTCCCTCTTGGTCAGCTTTCCCATCCGCCCCGCCCGTCCAGAACAGGGACGGGACAGACGCAGATTTGGCTCTGCTATGATCTGAAGAGGTAAAATTACGGTTAGGAACAAGCCGCTTTCCGGGGCCGTCCCGCTTTGGGACCGCCGCCTGGGGCAGGGTTAATCGTCGCCGCCGACCAGCATTTCCAGCGCCGCGGGCTGGCCGAGAAAGGCCTGCGGGCTGGCGCTGAGGCCGTAGGCGCCGGCCTGGAAGACGGCGACGAGGTCGCCGACGCCGGCGCGTGGCACCATGACGTCATCGGCGAGCCGGTCGAGCGGGGTGCACAGGCAGCCGACGATGCTGGCCTCCTCGACGGGCGGCTCGCCGTAGAGGGTGGCGATCGCGACCGGATAATTGCGGCGGACGAGCTGGCCGAAATTGCCGCTGGCGGCGAGCTGGTGGTGGAGGCCGCCGTCGACGATCAGGAAGGTCTTGCCGTGGCTCACCTTGCGGTCGACGATGCGGGTGAGATAGACCCCCGCCTCCCCGACCAGCCAGCGGCCGAGCTCGATCGCGAAGGCGCTGTTCGCGAGCGAAGACGCGCGGCTGTCCAGGGCCTCGGCGAGGGCTGCGCCGACCCGCTCGATGTCGAGCGGTTGCTCGCCGGTGAAATAAGGGATGCCGAAGCCGCCGCCCAAATTGACCGTAGGCGGCGGCGCGCCGACCGCATCGGCGAGCGCGCCGGCCAAGGCGAGCGTCGCCCGCTGCGCCTCGATCAGCGCCTCGGCGGAAAGCGCCTGCGAGCCGGCGAAGATGTGGAAGCCGCGCCAGTCGGCGCCGGCGCCGAGGATGGTGCGCACCAAAGCCGGCACGCGCTCGGCATCGACGCCGAACGGCTTGGCTCCGCCGCCCATCCGCATTGCCGAGCCCTTGATCTCGAAATCGGGATTGACTCGCACGGCGAGGCGCGGGCGCAGCGACAGCCGCTCGCCGATGCGCAGCGCCCGTTCGGCCTCGCCCTCCGATTCGCAGTTGAGCGTCGCGCCGGCCGCGATCGCCGCCTCGAGCTCGCGGTCGCGCTTGCCGGGGCCGGCGAAGGAAATGGATGCGGCATCCGCACCGGCCTCGACCGCGAGGCGAAGCTCGCCCGCCGAGGCCACGTCGAGGCCGTCAACCTGCTTCGCAATCGACCTTAGAAGTGGTTGATAAGGGTTTGCCTTCACGGCATAATGCAGCTTAACCCTCGGAAAGGCCGAGCGGAAGCGGGCGATCCGCCCGCGGACGATGCCGAAATCGTAGACGAACAAGGGCGTGTCGCCCGCTTGCGCCGCGAGCGCCTCGGCCGAGCGGCCCCCGATCATGAGCGCGGCGCCCTCGGCGGCGAAATCCGCCGGTATCGCGCCCATGCTTTTGCTCATCCCATCAGCTCGCTTTTCAGTCCTTCGCGGTCGATCTTGCCGTTGGGGCCCTTGGGCAGCTCGGCGCGCCAGACGATAGCCGAGGGCTGCATAAAATTGGGTAACTCGCGCTTCAGAAAGTTTCTGAGGTCGGCTTCGGCCTCCTTGCCGCGCGGCGGCTGCGGGCGGACGACCAGCGCGATCGCCTGGCCCAGCCGGTGATCGGGAAAGCCGAGCGCCACCGCTTCGGCGACGAGCCCGCTCGCCACCGCCGCCTCCTCGACCTCGGTCGGGCTCACCCGGTTGCCCGACGTCTTGATCATGGCATCGTCGCGGGCGACGAAGGTGAGCAGGCCGTGCTCGTCCCGCCGCACCGTGTCGCCGGACCAGACGGCGGTGCCGCCGTAATGAGACCAGGACGGCGCCGGCCGGAAGCGCTCGGCGGTGCGCGCGGGGTCGTTCCAATAGCCGCGGGCGACGAGCGGCCCGGCATGGACGAGTTCGCCCGGCTCCCCCGGACCGGCCTCGGATCCGTCGGGCCGCGCCACCATCACTTCGGCGAAGGGGATGGCGGTGCCGATCGAATCGGGAAATTCGTCGACCAAAGCGGGATTGAGGAAGGTCGAGCGGAACGCTTCGGTGAGGCCGTACATCAGATAGAGCTCGGCCCCCGGGAACATCTCGCGCATCCGCCGCACGATCGAGCTCGGCAGCTTGCCGCCCGAATTGGTGAGCCGGCGGAGGCGGAGCAGCGCCGAGGGCGGCCAAGCGGCCTCGATCAGCTGCACCCACAGCGGCGGCACGCCGGCCAGCGTGGTGACGTCATGACGCTCCATCGCGCGAATCACGTCGCGTGCGGTGAGATATTCGATCGGCACCGCGCAGGCGCCCGCAGCCCAGCTCGAAAGCAGCTGGTTCTGGCCATAATCGAAGCTGAGCGGAAGCACGCCGAGAACGGTGTCCGCGGGCGTGAGATCGAGATAATAAGCGACGCTGACCGCGCCGAGCCACAGATTGGCGTGGCTCAGCATCACGCCCTTCGGCCGTCCGGTCGAGCCCGACGTATAGAGCAAGGCGGCAAGATCGTCCGGATCCGCGCTGGAAGGCGGCAACCCGTCGGCACCGGCCAGCATCGCCGCCCCCTCTTCCTCCTCGACGGCCGGGCAGTTGAGATCGCCCTCCCCGAGCGTCCCCAGCCGCGCCTTGCCGCTGATCAAGAGGGCGGCGCCGCTGTCGGCGAGGATGTGGGCGACCTGGGCGCGCTTGAGCAACGGGTTGAGCGGCACGTGGACGAGGCCGGCGCGGGCGCAGGCGAGCGGCAACAGGCTGGTCATGCGTGTCTTGGGAAGCCAGCTCGCCACCCTATCCCCCTGCCCCAGCCCTTTGGCGCGGAGCGCTGCGGCGAGGGCCGCGACATGACGCTCCAGCCCGCCATAATCGAGCACGCCCTCGCGGGTGATCAGCGCCGGCGCGGCCGCGGCGCCGCGCAAGGTCAGGTGGTCGAGCGGGCGGGGGTTTGGATCGGGGGCTTGCACCTTGGCTCCTGGCTGCGCCACTACGGCGGGAGGGGGATAGCG
>DASVRK010000070.1:0-12000 GCA_036388655.1 Allosphingosinicella sp.
CGATCCCGAGCTGATCGCCGCCGGCAGCTATTGGACGGCGCGCGCCGACATGATGTGCGGCCGGCCCGAGCGCGTCCAGGCGCGGCTGCGGACCGCCGCGCGGCTCAAGGAAACCTTTTACGGCCTGCTTGCCGCCAAGGCGCTGGGCATCAAGACCGGCAATTTCGCCGGGCTCCACGATTTCCGCGACGCCGAATGGCGGAGCATCGCCGGCAAGCCCAACGTCAAGGCGGCAATCGCGCTGACCGAGATCGGCGAAGCGGGGCTGGCGGAGGAGCATATCAAGCACCAGGCGCGGATCGGCAGCCGCCGCGACCATGACGCGCTGCTCCACCTCGCCTCCGACCTCAACCTGCCCGGCACCCAATATTGGCTCGCCCACAACGCGCCGCCGGGAAGCTATGTGAACCTCGCCGCGCGCTATCCCGCGCCCGACTGGCGGCCGAGCCGCGGCTGGCGGGTCGACAAGTCGCTGGCCTTCGCCCACGCGCTCCAGGAATCGAGCTTCCGCACCAGCGTCGTCAGCCCGGCGGGCGCGCGCGGGCTGATGCAGGTCCGGCCCGGAACGGCCGGCGACATCGCCAAGAAGCGCGGGGAAAGCTTCGACCCGAGCCACCTCAACGACCCCGCCGCGAACCTCGAATATGGCCAATCCTATCTCGAATATCTGCGCAGCCACCACGGCACCGGCGGGCTGCTGCCTAAGGTGATCGCGGCCTATAATGCCGGCCCGAACCCGATTGCGGAGTGGAATTATCGCCGCATGGATCAGGGCGATCCGCTGCTCTACATCGAATCGATTCCTTATTGGGAAACGCGCGGCTATGTGCCGATCGTGCTTCGCAATTACTGGATCTACGAGCAGCAGGAAGGACGCGACTCGGCCAGCCGCCATGCTCTGGCCGAAGGCAAATGGCCGCGCTTCCCGGGCCTTCCCGGGGCTACCGCGGTGCGGATCGGCCCCGCCGGGGGAGCGAGCGGCGGGACCAACTAATCCGTTCTTGATTTGTTCCAAAGGTAGGTCTATGGCGGCGGGATGCATCGTCCCGACGCCCGTGCCGGCCGCGGCGCCCCCGAGAACCGGACCCCGACCCGATTCAACCTCAAGGAGCGCGAGGCGGACGGCGACTGGCTCGACGCGCGCGAGGCGCTGGGCGAAGGCGCGCCGCCGCTCCGGACGAGCGTGACGATCGAGACGCCGAAGACGATCATCACCCGCAACCTCTCGCCCGATGTCGGCTTCGACCGCTCGATCAACGCCTATCGCGGCTGCGAGCATGGCTGCATCTATTGCTTCGCGCGGCCCACCCACGCCTTCCACGATCTCTCGCCGGGGCTGGATTTCGAATCGAAGCTGTTCGCCAAGCCCGACGCCGCCAAGCTGCTGCGCGAGGAATTGGGCAAGCGCGGCTATGTCGTGCGGCCGATCGCGATGGGGACCAACACCGATCCCTATCAGCCGATCGAGGCCGAATACCGGATCACGCGCGCCTGCATCGAGGTGCTGCTCGAGACTCGGCATCCGCTGACCATCACCACCAAGTCGGACCGCGTGCTGCGCGACCTCGACCTGTTGGCACCGATGGCCGAGCTCGGCCTGGTCAGCGTTGCGCTCTCGATCACTTCGCTGACGCCGGAAATCTCGCGAACGCTGGAGCCGCGGGCGCCGGCCGCGCGCAAGCGGCTGGCGGCGGTCAAGCGGCTGGGTGAAGCCGGCGTGCCGGCCTGGGTGGCGATCGCGCCGGTGGTGCCGGGCATCACCGACCATGAGCTGGAGGCGATCGTCGAGGCCGCGGCCGAGGCGGGCGCGAAGGGCGCTTTCTATTTGCCGGTGCGGCTGCCGCATGAGGTGGCGCCGCTGTTCCGCGCCTGGCTCGACGAACATTATCCCGAGCGCGCCGCCAAGGTGATGCACATCATCCAGGCGATGCGCGGCGGCAAGGATAACGACCCCAATTGGTTCACCCGCATGCAGGGCTTCGGGCCGTGGGCGGAGCTGCTGCGCACGCGGTTCGAGAAAGCGGCGAGGAAGCACGGACTAAGCGGCGTCAAGAACAGCCTGCGCACCGACCTGTTCAGGCCGCCGCAGGGCCCGCAGCTGCGGCTGTTCTAGATCCTCCCTGGCCTCTTGCCGGGGAGAGGGACCGCCGCCGCAGGCGGTGGTGGAGGGGCGGCGCGAAGCGCCCCTCGACTGAGCGATCTACCTCAACCGCCTTCGGAAAACTGAGGAGGATTTAGGCGCTTCGCGCCGCCCCTCCACCGCCTGCGGCGGTCCCCTCCCCTGCAAATGCAGGGGAGGATTCTAGGCGGCGGTGGGGAGTTTGTGGTGCTTGTACTGCTCCCTGAGCGCGGTCTTGAGGAGCTTGCCGGTGGCGGTGTGGGGGAGGGTTTCGACGAAGAGGATCTCGTCGGGGAGCCACCATCGGGCGACGTGCTGGGTGAGGTGGCGGGTGATTTCGGCGGGGCTGACGTCGGAGCCTGGCTTGCGCACCACTAGCAGCAGAGGGCGTTCGTCCCATTTGGGGTGGTGGACGCCCACCGCGGCGGCTTCGGCGACGCCCTCGCAGCCCATGGCGGCGTTTTCGAGCTCGATCGAGCTGATCCACTCCCCGCCCGACTTGATCACGTCCTTTGAGCGGTCGGTGATCTGCATCACCCCGTCCGGGTGGAGGATGGCGACGTCGCCGGTGTCGAACCAATTGTCCTCGTCGACGGCAGGGCCGCTCGCGTCCTTGAAGTAGCGCTGGACCACCCACGGCCCGCGCGCCTGGAGGCGGCCGGACGTCTTGCCGTCGCGGGGGAGGACGGTGCCGTCGTCGGCGACGGTGCGCAGCTCGACTCCGAACGGCACCCTCCCCTGCTTCACCATATAGTCGATCCGCTCGTCCTGGCCGAGCTCGTCCCAATGGGCGGGGGCGGCACCGGTGGTGCCGATCGGCGAGGTTTCGGTCATGCCCCAGGCGTGGCCGACGCGGATGCCGCGCTCGACGAAGTAGCGGATCATCGAACGCGGGGCGGCCGAGCCGCCGATGGTGACGACCTCGAGCTTGCCAAGGTCGGCGCCGGTCGCCTCGACATGATTGATGACGGCGAGCCAGACGGTGGGGACGCCGGCGGTGTGGGTGACGCCTTCCTCGCGCATCAGGTCGCACATCACGCTCGGCGTGTAATCGGCCGAGAAGACGAGCTTTACCCCGGCGAGCGGCGCCGCGAAGGGCAACCCCCAGGCGGCGGCGTGGAACATCGGCACGATCGGCAGCGCCACGGCCCGCGCCGACAGGTCGAATATGTCGGGGCTGACCTCGGCCATGGCGTGGAGGACGGTCGAGCGATGCTCGTAGAGCACGCCCTTCGGGTTGCCGGTGGTGCCGCTGGTATAGCAGAGCATCGCCGGCTCGCGCTCGTCGCCCTCGACCCAGCGATAATCGTCGCTTTCGGAGGCGATCAGATCTTCGAAGCCGCTCTCCCCCTCGGCCGGGTCGAAGCAGACATAATGTTCGATCGTGCCGAGCTGCGGCTTCAGCCGCTCGACGATCGGCGCGAAGGCGCGGTCGTAGAACAGCACCCGGTCCTCGGCATGGTTGGCGATGTAGACGAGCTGGTCGTCGAACAGGCGCGGATTGATGGTGTGGAGGATGGCGCCCATGCCGATCGCGCCATACCAGGCGACGAGGTGGCGGCCGTGATTCATGGCGAGGGTGGCGACACGGTCGCCGCGCCTGACGCCGAGCCGCTCCAGCGCGTTGGCAAGGCGGCGGGCGTCGCGGGCGATGCCGGCGTAGTTCGTGCGTATCCGCTCGCCGGAAGCGTAGAGCGAGACGATCTCGCGCGGTCCGTGCTCGCGCCCGGCATGGTCGAGCAGCCGCATGATGCGCAGCGGCCAATCCTGCATCCCACCGATCATCCGTTCCTCCCACATTATCGGGGCGGAGGCTGGGGTGTGTTTGCGTTCGTGTCGAGTCGGAAAGGAGAAGGGAGAAGGGAGAAGGGAGAAGGGAGATCCCAGCTTTCGCTGGGATGACGGGCCAGCGCCTTCGGGTAGCCGTCAGGAGACCAGGGCGAGGCGGGGCGGTTCGGCGACGGCGAGGCGGACCGAGGTGACGCCGTCGAGCCGCTCGATGCGGGCGGCGAGCTCGGCATCGAGCAGGAAGTCGCGGCCGAGGACGATCTCGGCCTCGCCGGCATCGAGGCTAGCGCGCAGGCGGAGCTGGCCGGTGCCGCCGCGATGATCGGCGACGGCGGCGGCGAGGCGGGCGAGCGCCTCCGGACCATCGAGCTCGACCTCGAGCTGGAGCCGGGCGCGCTTGGACAGGCTTTCGAACGATTGGAGGCTGCGGATCGTCACGCGCGGCGCTTCCTCGCCCGGGCGGCGGTCGAGCTCGACGTTGAGCAGGGCGCAGCCGCCGCTCTTGGCCGCATCCTCGACCTGGGCGGCGATGGCGTCGTCGAACACGGTGGCGACGAATTGGCCGGAGGCGTCCGAGACGGTCGCCATCAAATAGCGCCGGCCCCGCGCCGAAGTGCGCCAGCGGGCCTCCTCGATCAGGCCGGTCATAACCGCCGCCGAACGGCCGCCTTCGGCGGGAGCGGGCAGCGAGCCGATCTCGGCGAAGCTCCGCGCGCCATGCGCGATGGCGAGGTGGCGATAGCGATCGACCGGATGGGCCGAGAAATAGAAGCCGAAGCTTTCCTTTTCCGCCGTCATGCGCTGGGCGAGCGACCAGCTTTCGGCCGCGGGCATGCGGATCGGGACGACGTTCGATTCGCCGCCGAACAGGCCGCCCTGCCCGCTGGTGCGCGCATCGGCGGCGCTGGCGGCGTGGGCGAGGATGGTCTCGGCGGCGGCGAACACGGCGGCGCGGTTGGCCGCGATCGTGTCGAACGCGCCGCCGCCGGCCAAGCTTTCGATCTGGCGCCGGTTCAGGAGGCGCGGATCGACGCGCTCGGCGAAATCGTCGAGCGACTTGAACGGGCCGTTCGTCCGCCGCTCCTCGACCAATTGCTCCATCGCCTTTTCACCGACGCCCTTCAGCGCGCCGAGGGCATAGCGAACGGCCAATCTGTGCTCCTGCGAAGGCAGGAGCCCAGTCTGGGTTCCTGCCTTCGCAGGAACACTGGGGAGCAATTCCACGGAGAATTCGGCCTCGCTGGCGTTGATGCTCGGCGGCAGGCAGGCGACTTCGAGCCGGCGCATGTCTTCGACGAAGATCCCGAGCTTGTCGGTCTGGGCCATGTCGAAGCACATCGAGGCGGCGTAGAATTCGACCGGATGATGCGCCTTCAGCCACGCCGTCTGGTAGGCGACCAAAGCGTAGGCCGCGGCGTGGCTCTTGTTGAAGCCGTAGCCGGCGAACTTGTCGATCAAGTCGAACAGCTCGTTGGCCTTGGGGCGGCCGATCTGGTTGGCGCCGCAGCCGCTGACGAAACGCTCGCGCTGGGCGTCCATCTCGGCCTTGATCTTCTTGCCCATCGCGCGGCGGAGCAGGTCGGCCTCGCCGAGGCTGTAGCCGGCGAGCACCTTGGCGGCCTCCATCACCTGCTCCTGATAGACGAAGATGCCGTAAGTCTCCTTCAGCACGTTCTCGAGCATGGGATGGGGATATTCGATCGGCTCGCGGCCGTTCTTGCGGGCGCCGAACATCGGGATATTGTCCATCGGGCCCGGCCGGTAGAGCGACACCAGCGCGATGATGTCCTCGAAGCCGGTCGGTTTCACGGCGGCGAGGGTGCGGCGCATGCCTTCGGATTCGAGCTGGAACACGCCGACCGTTTCGCCGCGCTGGAGCAGCTTGAAGACTTCGGCATCGTCCCAGGGGATGCGGTCGAGATCGACGGTGATGCCGCGCTTGGCGAGCATCTGGACCGCCTTCTGGAGCACGGACAGCGTCTTGAGGCCGAGAAAGTCGAACTTCACGAGGCCCGCCGCTTCGACATATTTCATGTCGAACTGGGTGACCGGCATATCCGAGCGCGGATCGCGGTACAGCGGGACGAGCTTGTCGAGCGGCCGATCGCCGATCACAACGCCGGCGGCGTGGGTCGAGCTGTGCCGGGGCAGGCCTTCGAGCTTGCGCGCCAGATCGAACAGGCGGCGGACTTGGGCGTCGTTCTTATATTCGGTGGCGAGCTCGGAGACGCCGTTCAGCGCCCGCTCGAGGTCCCAAGGCTCGGTCGGGTGGTTGGGGATCAGCTTGGCCAACCGGTCCACCTGGCCATAGGGCATTTGCAGGACGCGCCCGGTATCCTTGAGCACGGCGCGCGCCTTCAGCTTACCGAAGGTGATGATCTGCGCGACCTTGTCGGCGCCGTAGCGCTGCTGGACGTAGCGAATGACGTCGCCGCGGCGGGTTTCGCAAAAGTCGATGTCGAAATCCGGCATCGACACGCGCTCGGGATTGAGGAAGCGCTCGAACAGCAGGCCGAGCCGGATCGGATCGAGATCGGTAATGGTGAGCGACCAGGCGACCACCGAGCCGGCGCCGGAGCCGCGGCCCGGCCCGACCGGGATGTCGTGCTCCTTGGCCCATTTGATGAAGTCGGCGACGATCAGGAAATAAGCGGCGAAGCCCATGCCGACGATGATCTCGACTTCATAGTCGAGCCGGTCGAAATAGGCTTTGTAGCGGGTTTCGAGGGCTCCCCCGGTAAGGGCGGCGTCCGGGTCGGGCATCCCTGGGCCCCGGCCTTCGCCGGGGAGCTGGTAGTCCGCGAGGCGCGCCTCCAGCCCGGCGCGGGCGTCGCGGCGGAGCTGCTCCGCCTCCGCTTCGAGGTCGCCGGCGATGCGGGGGAGGATCGGGCTGCGCTTGGGGGCTCCGAACGCGCAGCGGCGGGCGACGACCGACGTGTTGGCGATCGCCTCCGGCAGATCCTCGAACAGCTTGCGCATGTCGGCGGCGGGCTTGATCCAGGCTTCGGGCGAGGATTTCGCGCGGTCGTCGCGGTCGATCTGGCTCGACTGGGCGATGCACAGCATCGCGTCATGGGCCCGGTGGAAGGCTGGGTCGGTGAAGCAGGCGGGGTTGGTGGCGACCAGAGGCAGATCGCGCTCGTAAGCGAGATCGATCAAAGCCGGCTCGGCGCGCTGCTCTACCTCGTCCCCGCGCCGGCAAAGCTCGACGTAGAGCCGGCCGGGGAACAGCGCCTGAAGCCGGTCGAGCACGGCGAGCGCGGCGGCATTCTGCTCCTCCGCCAGCAGCCGCGCGAGCGCGCCTTCGCCGCCGCCGGTGAGCGCGATCAGGCCGTCGGTGCGACCTTCGAGCGCGTCGAAGCCGACATGCGCCTCTTCCTCCAGCGGCCGGCCGAGATGGGCCGTGGAAACCAGCGCGCACAGATTCTGGTAGCCGGCCTCGTCCTGCGCGTAGAGCGCGAGCCAGTCGATCTGCGCGCCCCTGGCGCCGGCCGCGCCGGGCCGGGCGAGGCCGAGCATGGTGCCGATGATCGGCTGGACCCCCTCGGCCTTGCAGGCGTCGGTGAAGGGCATCGCCGCATAAAGCCCGTTGCGGTCGGTCAAGGCGACGGCCGGGAATTCGAGCTTCTTCGCCTGCTTGGCGATCGCCTTGGGCTCGATCGCCCCTTCCAGCATGGTGTAGCAGGAGAAGATGCGCAGGGGGACGTAAGGCGCGGCCATCGGACGTTTATGAGCGGCGCGCCGGCCAAAGGGAACTGGGGCGGGTCATTTTTCCACAGCTTATTCGCCGAGGATGTCGCTTATCTCGGCCATCCGGCCCTGATAGGCGTCGGCGACGCAGGCTTCGCTGCGGCAGCGCTCGCGATAGGCGAGGAAACGGTCGCGCGAGCGGCGCAGCTCGCGCCGGGTCTCCGGGTCGGCGCGCGCCAAGGCCGAATAGAATTGCGACGACATGGTCCGGTCGAGCCCGGCGAGGCGGCGGTTGCCGCACACCATCTGCTCGCTGCGGGAGCCGGCCTGTCGGCAGTTGAAGCTCGGCCGGGCGCTGCCGCGGCTGGCGGTGGCGGGCCGCTCGCTCGGCTCGGCTTCGGGCGACGCTTCCGAGCGCGGCGCGGGCGCGGGCGTGGAGCGCGGCTCCGCCTTGGGTACCATCGGGGGCGGCGCGGCTTCGGCCAGCTGCGGCCGCTCCGGCTGCGAGGCGGGGGGCGCGGCTGAAGCGTCGGGCTGGTCCGCTTGGGCGAGGTCGGCGCCCGCGGCCGGGGCCGGCGCCTGGAAGCTCTGGCCTTTGAGGTCGAAGGCGGCGAGCTTGTAGATGATCGGCTCGGCGCCTTCGATCTGGTAGACGAGGCCGCTGCCGTCGGCGGCCGACTGCGCCGAATATTCGATGTCGGCGCTGAGACGGCGCTCGCCGCCGAAGCCGCGCTCGGCCCCCGGCGGAAGCTCGAGCACGAACCGGCCCGAGCAGACGGTGACGTTGAGGTCCTTGTCGCTGCTCTTCACGACCGGGTTTTCCATGCGGACGACGGAATGGGTGGCGAGCGTGTCGAGATTGGCGGGATCGGCGTTGCGGACCCGGATCGCCTCTTCGAACGCGATCTCCTTCAGCCGGTCGTAGGTTGCGCTGGAGGCGCAGGCGTCGCTGGTCTGCTCGTCCTGCTTGGCGGCAAGATCGACCTTGGTCTCCGCGCCCGGCGGATCGTCCTGCTGAGTAAGGCTGAGCCCGAGGGCCGCCGCCAGCACGAGCAGCAATGCGGCAATGCCCAGCAACGCCTTGTGCCTGTTGTCGATTTTACGAAAATCCATCGCTCTACGCCCTCACGAAACCGGTGCCCGGCGGTGGAGCGACGACGGGGTCACTCCAGCACGCCCTCGTGCAAACGCACAACTCGGTCCATCTTTGCAGCCAGCCGTTCATTATGAGTCGCGACCAGGGCGGCGCTGCCTTCGCCGCGGACGAGGCGGAGGAATTCCGCCAGCACGACGTCGGCCGTTGCTTCGTCGAGATTGCCGGTCGGCTCATCCGCCAGCACCAGCGACGGCCGGTTGGCGAGCGCGCGCGCGACCGCCACGCGCTGCTGCTCGCCGCCGGAGAGCTTGCTGGGCGGATGGGTGAGCCGGTGCTCCAGCCCCAGGGAGCCGAGCAGCAATTCGGCCCGCTGGCGCGCCGGCTCGGTCTCGGCGCCGTGGATGAGCTGCGGCAGGATCACGTTCTCGGCGGCGTTAAAATCCGGCAGCAGGTGGTGGAATTGGTAGACGAAGCCGAGCGCGTCGCGGCGCAGGCGCGTGCGGCCGTCATTGTCGAGCCGGGCGGCTTCCTCGCCGTTGATCTGGATCGAACCTTCGAAGCCGCCTTCGAGCAATCCCACCGCCTGGAGCAGGGTCGACTTGCCCGAGCCTGAGGGCCCGACCAGCGCGACGATCTCGCCGTCGCCGACCGTGAGATCAATGCCGCGCAGGACGTGGATCACGGCCTCGCCCTGCTTGAAGCTGCGCTTCAGCCCGGTGACGCGCAGCACGTCACTCATAGCGCAGCACCTGGACCGGATCGGTGCTCGCCGCCTTGTAGGCCGGGTAGAGCGTGGCGAGGAAGCTGAAGCCGAGCGCCATGACGGTGACCGCGGTCGCTTCGAACGGATCGGTCTTGGACGGCAGTTCGGTGAGGAAGCGGATCGAGGGATCCCACAGATTCTGCCCGGTGAGGAGCTGGACGAAATTCACCACCGACTGGCGGAAGAACAGCGCGATCGCCGCCAGGACCAGGCCGGCAACGGTGCCGAGCGTGCCGATCGTTACGCCAACCGTCATGAAGATCTTGAGCAGGCTGCGGCGGGACGCGCCCATCGTGCGCAGGATGGCGATGTCGCGGGTCTTGGCCCGCACCAGCATGATGAGCGAGGACAGGATGTTGAACACGGCGACCAGGATGATCAGCGACAGGATGACGAACATCGCGACGCGCTCGACCGAAAGCGCCTCGAACAGCGCCTGGTTCATCGACCGCCAGTCGGCGACGTGCCCATCTCCCGTCACGGCGGCGGCGAGCGGCGCCAGGATCTCGCCGACGCGGTCGGCATCGACGGTCTCGATCTCGACCATGCCAACCGAGTCGCCGAGCATCAGGAAGGTCTGCGCGTCCTCGAGCGGCATGATCACGAACGCCTTGTCGTAATCGTAGACGCCGACCTCGAAGATGGCGGCGACGGTATAGGAGACGATCCGCGGCACCGTGCCGAACGGCGTGGTGCGGCCTTCCGGGCTGATCAGGCTGATCTGGCCGCCGACATTGGCGCCGAGCGCCTCGGCCAGGCGGACGCCGATCGCGACATTGTCGGACCCGGGCTGGAGCGCGCCGAGCGAGCCGGCGAGCACCTTGCCCTGGAGGGTGGGGTTGCGCAGGATATCCTCGCGCCGCATGCCGCGGACGAGCACGCCCTCGACGCGGCCCTCGAAGCTCGCCATCAGCGGCTGCTCGATCAGCGGCACCGCGTCGGTGACCTCGGGCGTGGCACGGGCCTGCTTCACGATCTGCTGCCAATTGTCGAGCCGGCCGCCATAGCCCTGGACGACGGCATGGCCGTTGAGGCCGACCACCTTGTCGAACAGCTCGGCGCGAAAGCCGTTCATGACGCTCATGACGATGACGAGGGCGGCGACGCCCAGCGTGACCGCGAACAGGCTGATGCCGGCGACCAGGAAGATGAAGCCCTCGCCCTTGCCGGGCAACAGATAGCGCTTGGCGATCATGCGCTCGTAGCGGGAGAGGATCATGCCCTCACCCTCCCATTGCTGACGCAATGGGCCCCTCCCTCTCCCTTGAAGGGAGAGGGGTGTTTCGTGGGTGACAGAAGAAGTGAGATTCCAGCTTTCGCTGGAATGACGAGGGTGCTCATCTCGTGAGCCTCGACAGCGCGCTTTCGATCGAGAGCTCCTCGCGCTCGCCGGTGGCGCGGCGCTTGAGTTCGACGACGCCATTCGCGAGGCCCTTCGGGCCGACGATGAGCTGCCAGGGCAGGCCGATCAGGTCCATGGTCGCGAACTTGGCGCCGCCGCGTTCGTCGCGGTCGTCGTAGAGCGTGTCGACACCGGCCTGCTGCAGCCGCCCGTAAATCTCGTCGGCGGCGCTGGAGACGCTGCCGTCGTCGGCGCGCATGTTGATGAGGCCGACCCGGAACGGCGCGACGCCTTCGGGCCAGACGATGCCGGCATCGTCATGGCTCGCCTCGATGATCGCGCCGACCAAGCGGGAGACGCCGATGCCGTAGCTGCCCATTTGCGGATGGACCTGGCCGCCGTCGCCGGTCTGGACCGAGAAACCCATCGCCGCGCTGTATTTGGTGCCGAAGGCGAAGATGTGGCCGACCTCGATGCCGCGGCGGGTGCGCAGCCGTTCCGGCGGCACCGGGCAGTCGGCGACCTTCGCATGCTCTTCCTCCTCCATCGCATAAAGGCCGGTGAGGCGGGCGATGGTCGAGGCGTCGGCGGTGAGCAATTCCTCGCGGGTCACCTCCTCGATGGCGGCGTCGTAGAAGAGCGCGCTCTCGCCGGTTTCGGCGAGGATGTGGAATTCGTGGCTGAGGTCGCCGCCGATCGGCCCGGTCGGCGCGCGGACCGGTACCGCCTGGAGGCCGAGGCGGGCGAAGGTGCGCAGGTAGGCGACGAACATCGCCTCGTAGCTCGCCTTCAGGCCTTCTTCGTCGAGATCGAAGCTGTAGGCGTCCTTCATCAGGAACTCGCGCCCGCGCATCACGCCGAAGCGGGGGCGGACCTCGTCCCGGAACTTCCACTGGATGTGGTAGAGCGTCCGCGGCAAGTCGCGATAGCTCTTTACCGCATCGCGGAAAATCGCCGTGATCATCTCTTCGTTCGTCGGACCGTAGAGCATTTCCCGGTCGTGCCGGTCGTTGATCCGCAGCATTTCGGGGCCGTAGGCGTCGTAGCGGCCGGACTGGCGCCACAGGTCGGCCGACTGGACGGTGGGCATCAGCATCTCGACCGCGCCGGCCCGGTCCTGCTCCTGGCGGACGATGGCGGCGATCTTGTCGAGGACGCGCAGCCCGAGCGGCAGCCAAGCGTAGATGCCGGCGGCGGTCTGG
>DASVRK010000071.1:0-11151 GCA_036388655.1 Allosphingosinicella sp.
GCGGTCAGCACCTCATAGGCCATCAAAGGGCCGATGATCGGCCCGGCCCGATCGGAAAAGACCGACCAGTTGGTTCCGAACTGGTAGGACATGACGATCCCCGACACGACGCCCATCGCGAAGGCGATCGCGAAGATCTTCAGCCAGTATCGGAACAGGTTGAGGTAGACCGCCTTGCCGGTGCGAAGCCACAGGCCTTCGAGCACGGCGAGATAGGAAGCGAGCCCGATCGAAAAAGCCGGGAAGATGAAATGGAACGAGATGGTGAAGGCGAACTGGATTCGCGCGAGCAACAATGCCATTTCGCCGTCGGTCACCTGACCCCGCCTCCCGTTGCCGCGCATGTAGCGATTTCGAGCCCGCGGTTCACCCCCCGAAGCGGTTGATCAAAATCGTGCCACAAGTGCAGCTTGTGCAATCACTTGCGCGGCGGGCGGCGGCGTTCCAATGATCGGCCCAACGACCGGCGGAGACCGGACGCACTGACACGGCAGGGGAAAAGATGAGAATCAAGGGCTGGGCGCTCGGCGCCGCGATGCTGGCTTTGACGGGCGCGGCCGCGGCCGCCCCGGTCGGCGGGCTCAAGGGACGGGCGGTGGCGGGGGTCGAGCAGCGCGCCAAGCTCGCGCAGGAGATCAACGATTCGATCTTCAGCTTCGCCGAGCTCGGTTTCCAGGAGGTGGAAACTTCGCGCTATCTGACCCAGCTGCTCGAAAAGCAGGGCTTCACGGTCGAGCGCGGCGTGTCGGGGCTGCCGACCGGCTGGGTGGCGCGCTGGACCAACGGCGCCGGCGGGCCGGTGATCGCGCTCGGCAGCGACATAGACGGCATCCCCAAGGCCTCGCAAAAGCCGGGCGTCCCCTATCGCGCGCCGATGGTCGAAGGCGCGCCCGGGCATGGCGAGGGCCATAATAGCGGCCAGGCGGTGAACGTGGTCGCCGCGCTCGCGGTCAAGGAGCTGATGGAGCGCGAGAATATCCCCGGCACATTGATGCTGTGGCCGGGCGTCGCCGAGGAGCTGGTCGCGGGCAAGGCCTATATGGTCCGCGACGGACTGTTCCGCGATGTCGACGCGGTGCTGTTCACTCATGTCGGCGACAATCTGGAGACCGCGTGGGGGCGGCCGATGGGCACCGGCCTGGTCTCGGTCGAATACCGGTTTGAGGGCGAGAGCGCGCATTCGGCGGGGGCGCCGTGGCGGGGCAAATCGGCGCTCGACGCGGTCGAGCTGATGAACATGGGCTGGAACATGCGCCGCGAGCATCTGCGGCCCGAGCAGCGCTCGCATTACGTCATCACCGACGGCGGCGACCAGCCCAACGTGGTGCCCTCGACCGCTTCGGTCTGGTATTATTTCCGCGAGCAGGATTTCAAAGGGATCGCCCGCAATTTCGAGACCGGCAACAAGATCGCCGACGGGGCGGCGATGATGACCGGCACCAAGGTGAGCCGCCGCATTCTCGGCACGGCGGCGCCGCGCCATTTCAACCGCCCGATTGCGGAGGCGGCCTATGCCAATATCCGCGCGGTCGGGCTGCCGCGGTGGACGGCCGAGGAGCAGGCGTTCGCCAAGCTCGTGCAGAAGAATGTCGCCGCGGACAAGCAGGAGGGGCTGGCGGTGAAGCTCGCCGAGCTGAAGCCGCCGCTCGACGAGCCCAAGAGCGGCGGATCGGACGATATCGGCGACGTGTCGTGGGTCGTGCCGACCATCACCATCCGCTACCCGGCCAACATACCCGAGCTGCCCGGCCACAATTGGTCGAACGCGATCTCGATGGCGACGCCGATCGCGCATAAGGGCGTGGTCGCGGGCGCCAAGGTGGTGGCGATGACGACGCTCGATTTGCTGACCAAGCCGCAGCTGAGGAAGTCGGCCCGGGATTATTTCACGGGCGTCCAGACCAAGGACGAGAAATATGCGCCGGTGCTGGGGGCGGGCGACAAGCCGGCGATCGAAATCAACAGCGACGTGATGGCCCGGTACAAGCCCGAGCTTCGCAAATATTATTACGATCCGGCGCGTTACCCGACCTATCTGGAGCAGCTCGGCATCCAATGGCCGATGCTGGGGAGCGCGCCGGCGGCGGGGCAATGATGCGGCGGCTGATCGCCTGCGCGCTGGCGCTGCTGGCGGTTCCAGCGGGGGCGCAGGAGCAGGCAATATTGCTGCGCCCGGCGCGGGTGTATGACGGCGTCGACCCGCGGCCGCATGTCGACTGGGCGGTGCTGGTGCGGGGCGACCGGATCGCGGCGGCGGGGCCGAACCTCGCCGCGCCGGCCGGGGCGCGCGTCATCGACCTTCCGGGCACGACCCTGATGCCGGGCATGATCGAGGGCCATTCGCACCTCTTCCTCCACCCCTATGACGAGACCAGCTGGGACGACCAGGTGCTGAAGGAGCCGGAGTCGCTTCGGACGGCGCGGGCGGTGAACCATGCGCGGGCGACCTTGATGGCCGGCTTCACCACCGTCCGCGACCTCGGCACCGAGGGCGCGGGCTATGCCGATGTCGGGCTCAAACAGGCGATCGACGAGGGCATCGTGCCGGGGCCGCGGATGCTGATCGCGACCCGCGCTCTGGTCGCGACGGGCAGCTACGGACCCAAAAGCGCGGACCCTGAAGCGCCGCTGCGGGGGGCGGAGGAGGCGGACGGGCCGGGGCTGGTCACGGCGGTGCGGCGCCAGATCGGCGGCGGCGCGGACGTGGTCAAATTCTACGGCGATTATGGCTGGCGGCCCGGCGAGGACAGCCGGCCGACCTACACGCTCGGCGAGCTCAGCGCCGCGGTCGAGGCCGCCCATGCCGCGGGCCGCGAGGTCGCGGTCCATGCCTCGACGCCTGCGGCCATGCGGAGCGCGATCCTCGCCGGCGCCGACACGATCGAGCATGGCAATGGCGGCACGACGGAAATCTTCCGGCTGATGCGCGAGCGCGGGGTGGCGCTGTGCCCGACGCTCGCCGCGAGCGACGCCATCGCGCGTTATCGCGGCTGGAACGGGGCGGCTCCGGAGCCGGCGCGGGTGCGGGAGAAACGGGCGAGCTTCGCCGCCGCGCTGGCGGCCAAGGCGCCGATCTGCATGGGCGGCGATGTCGGCGTCTACGCGCATGGCGACAATGCCCGCGAGATGGAGCTGATGGTGGCTTACGGGATGCCGGCGCCGGACGTGCTGGCCGCCGCCACCTCGGGCAATGCTCGGCTGTTCGGCCTCGCCGACCGCGGCGCGGTGCGGCCGGGGCTGCTCGCCGACCTGGTCGCGGTGGAGGGGGATCCGACGCGGGATATTTCCGCCGTGCGGGCGGTGCGGCTGGTGATGAAGGGCGGGAAGGTGGTGCGGGAGTAGGTGGGCAACGTCTAGAAGAGCTCGCTTCGCTCGCTGCCCCTCCACCGTGCTGCGCACGGTCCCCCTCCCCCGGGAAGCCGGGGGAGGAATTGCACTACACAAAAATCGACCAGCCGGTGCGTTCGACTAGCTTTTCGAGGGCGACGGCGCCGGCCAGCGAGGTGCCGGCGGCGTTGAGGCCGGGGGACCAGACGCAGATCGCGCCGATGCCAGGGACGATCGCGAGGATGCCGCCGCCGACGCCGCTCTTGCCGGGAAGGCCGATGCGGAAGGCGAAGTCGCCGCTATTGTCGTAATGGCCGCAGGTCAGCATCAGCGCGTTGATCCGCCGCGAGCGTGACGCGATCATGATCTGGTCGCCGCTGACAGGATCAATGCCGTCGAAAGCCAAGTGCAGCGCCGCCCGCGCCAGCTGCCGGCACGACATGGCGATCGAGCATTGCCGGAAATAGAGCGACAGCACCTCCTCGACAGGATTGTCGAGATTGTCGAACGCCTTGACGAAATTGGCGAGGCTGCGGTTGAGGTAGCCGGCCTGCGATTCCGACATGGCGACGGTCTCGTCGGCGGCGATGGTCTCGGAGCCCGCGCGTTCGCGAAGATGCATGAGCAGTTCGGCGAGCGCTCCGTCCGCGCCTGCCTCGTGGATCAGATGATCGCAGACGACGAAGGCGCCGGCGTTGATCAGCGGGTTCCTCGGCTTGCCCTTCTCCGCCTCGAGCTGGACGATCGAGTTGAACGGCGATCCCGACGGCTCGCGCCCGACCCGGTTCCAAAGCGCCGGGCCGGCATGCTGGAGCGCCAGCGAGAGCGTGAAGACCTTGGAGATGCTCTGGATCGAGAACAGCTCGTCGGCGTCGCCGCGGCAATGGACGCTGCCGTCGCCGAGCACGACGGCGATGCCGAGCTTCATCGGGTCGATCTTGGCCAGCACCGGTATGTAGCTGGCGAGGGTGCCGTGGCCGCGATAGGTTTCCGAATAGCTGAACACGTCGTCGAGGATCGGCTCGATGTCGAAATCGTAGCTCCCGACGGGCCTGTCTGCATTCATGTGGCGCCTTTCTCGAACCGAAACGATTTGGGGGAAGCCGGGAGCCAATCGAGCCGCCCACGGTTGTAGGGTCAATCCCCTTATCCCAACTTTGATCCGAAATGAGAATTGAACAAGCTTTGAAAAGGGCGGCGCGCGCATGTGCGGCATAGCCGGTGAAGTAAGATTCCGCTCCGGCATCGCCGATGCCGACGCGGTCGCGAAGATGATGCGCAGCCAGGCCCGGCGCGGGCCGGACGCGTGCGGGCAGCTGATGCGGGGGCGCGTGGGGCTCGGCCACCAGCGCCTGAAGATCATCGACCTCAGCCCGCGCTCCGAGCAGCCGATGGTCGACCCCGAGCTCGGGCTCAGCCTCGTCTTCAACGGCTGCATCTACAATTACCAGCCGCTGCGCGACGAGCTCAAAGCGCTCGGCTACCATTTCTTCTCGGGCGGCGACACCGAGGTGATCATCAAGGCCTGGCACGCCTGGGGCCGCGCCTGCGTCGAGCGCTTCAAGGGCATGTTCGCCTTCGCGATCCACGAGCGCGAGACCGGGCGGGTCGCGCTCGCCCGCGACCGGTTCGGCATCAAGCCTTTATATTATTCGCAGACACCCGACCGGCTGCGCTTCGCCTCCACCCTCCCTGGCATCGTCGCGGCCGGCGACGTCGACACCTCGATCGATCCGCAGGCCCTGCAATTTTACATGAGCTGGCATGCGGTGGTGCCGCCGCCCTGGACGATCCTCAAAGGCGTCAGGAAGCTGCCGCCGGCGACGGTCCGCATCTATGAGGAGGATGGCAGCTTCGCCGACAGCGTCTATTGGGACCCGCCGTTCGGCCAGACCGCCGAGGATGCCGGCCGCAGCGCCGGCGAATGGGAGGACATGCTGCTGGCCTCGCTGCGCACCGCCGTCGAGCGGCGCATGGTGTCGGACGTGCCGGTGGGCGTGCTGCTGTCGGGCGGGGTCGATTCCAGCCTGATCGTCGGCCTGCTCGCGGAGATGGGCCAGCACGGGCTCGCCACCTTCTCGATCGGCTTCGAGGAGGCGCATGGCGAGAAAGGCGACGAATTCCAATATTCGGACCTGATCGCCAACCATTATGGCACCGACCACCACCAGCTGTTCATCCCCTCGGCGGACCTGCTGAACGAGCTGCCCGGCGCGATCCACGCCATGGCCGAGCCGATGGTGAGCTACGACAATGTCGGATTCTACCTGCTCAGCCGCGAAGTCGCCAAGCACATCAAGGTCGTGCAATCGGGCCAGGGCGCGGACGAGGTGTTCGGCGGCTATCATTGGTACCCGCCCATGGCCGGCGCCAACGACCCGGTCGCGACTTATGCCAAGGCCTTTTTCGACCGCGACGGGGCGGCGCTTGGCGCCCAGCTCGGCCCGGCCTGGCGCAACGGCGGCACGCTGCCGCTCGACTATGTACGGGAGCATTTCGCCCGCCCCGGCGCGTCCGACCCGGTCGACAAGGCGCTCCGCATCGATTCCACGGTGATGCTGGTCGACGACCCCGTTAAGCGGGTCGACAATATGACAATGGCCTGGGGGCTGGAGGCGCGGGTCCCGTTCCTCGACCACGATCTGGCCGAACTCGCCGCGCGCATCCCGTCCGGGCTGAAGCTCGCCGGCGGCGGCAAGGGCATATTGAAGGACGTGGCGCGCAAGGTGATCCCTGCCGAGGTGATCGACCGGCCCAAGGGCTATTTCCCGGTGCCCGCGCTCAAATATATTTCCGGGCCCTATCTCGACCTGGTGCGCGACGCGCTCACCGGCCAGGCGGCGCGCGAGCGCGGCCTGTTCGCGGGCGACTATCTCGACGCCTTGTTCGCCGATCCGACTGGCCACATCACGCCGCTGCGCGGGTCCGAGCTGTGGCAGGTGGGGCTGCTCGAATTGTGGCTCCAACAGCACAAGGTCGGATGATGCGCACCCGCTTCAGGCCGATCCGGCCGCATCCGCCGGGGGGCAAGCCGCTCAAGCCCAACGCGCTCGCCGATTGCGGCTGGGGACGGGTGCTGTTCGCGCACACGTTCGAGGATGTCGCCGAGCTTGTCGCCGAGATCCGCGCCGAGGGGCCGGCCGAGCGCGACATCGCCCTGTACGTGACCGACCCGCACGTGCTGATCGCCTCGGCGCCGGCCGAGCTGTTCCTCGACCCGTCGCATACGTACCGGCTCAACCTCGCCACTTACCGGCCGTGGCAGCGCAAGCCGCCCGGCTTCATGGTGCGGCGCATGGTGGCCGACACCGACGCCGATGCGGTCAACCGGCTCTACGCGCTCCACCGCATGGTCCAGGTGCGGCCCGATTTCTTCGACCAGGAGAGCCAGGGCCGGCTGATCACCTATTTCGTCGCCGAGGACGAGGAGACCGGGGCGGTGATCGGCACCGTCACCGGCATCGACCATGCCGCCGCGTTCGACGACCCGGAGCATGGATCGTCGCTGTGGACGCTCGCGGTCGACCCGCAGACCGCCCATGCGGGCGTCGGCGAGGCTTTGATCCGCTGGCTCGCCGAACATTATATCGCGCGCGGCGCCGGCTATATGGACCTGTCCGTACTGCACGACAATCACGGTGCGATCGCGCTTTACGAGAAGCTCGGCTTTCACCGCCTGCCGGTGTTCGCGGTCAAGCGCCGCAACGTGATCAACGAGCGGCTGTTCGCCGGTCACGACCCCGCCAAGGACATGAACCCCTATGCGCGGATCATCATCAACGAGGCGCGGCGGCGCAACATCGGGGTAGACGTGATCGACGCCGCCGGCGGGCTGTTCCAGCTCCATTCGGGCGGGCGTAGCGTGCGCTGCCGCGAGAGCCTGTCCGAGCTGACCAGCGCGGTGGCCTTGTCGATCTGCGACGACAAAGCGATGACTCGGCGCATCGTCGAGGCGGCCGGCGTGACGGTGCCGGAGGAGGTCGAAGCCTCCGATGGCCAGGCGGTGCGGGACATGCTCGCCAAGCACGGGTCGCTGGTGGTGAAGCCCGCGCGCGGCGAGCAGGGCCGCGGCGTCGCCGTCGATCTCGACACGATCGAGAGCGTGGACCGGGCGATCGAGGCCGCCCGCGCCCATTCCGAGCAGGTGCTGGTCGAAAGCTTCCACAAGGGCGAGGATCTGCGCCTGATCGTGATCGGCTTCCGGCTGGTCGCCGCGGCGGTGCGAAGGCCGGCCGAAGTGGTCGGCAACGGCCGCGACAGCGTGCGTCAGCTGATCGAGCGGCAGAGCCGGCGGCGCGCGGCGGCCACGGGCGGCGAATCGCGCATCCCGCTCGATGCCGAGACCGAGCGCTGCGTCGCCAAGGCCGGCTTTGCGATGGACGAGGTGCCGCCCGAGGGCGCGACCTTCCCGGTGCGCAAGGCCGCGAACCTCCACACCGGCGGCACCATCCACGACGTCACCGCTTCCCTCGATCCGCAGCTCGCCGAGGCGGCGATCCGAGTGGCGCGGGCGATCGACATACCGGTGGTCGGGGTCGACTTCATCGTGACGAGCCCCGACCAGCCCGATTATGTGTTCATCGAAGCCAACGAGCGGCCGGGGCTCGCCAATCACGAGCCTCAACCCACCGCCGAGCGGTTCATCGACCTGCTCTTTCCCCTGAGCATGCCGGCGGCGCGCCATCACCATGAGGGGGGTTAAGGGCTTGGAGTTAGGTCTGTGTCTCGGCTGCGCTCGACGGGGTGTCTCGACTTCGCTCGACACGAACGGGTGGAGGGCGTGATGGATAGGATGAGCCAGGGAAGCGAAGGTGCGAGTCGAGTGACTGGGCCTCAGATCGATACCGATTATCTGAAGACGCAGCTCGACCGGCTGCTGTCGATCCCGAGCCCGACCGGCTATACCGACACGGTGGTGCGCCACGTGTCGCAGGAGCTGGAGCGGCTCGGCGTCAACTATTCGGTGACCCGCCGCGGCGCGATCCTCGCCCTCTACCAGGGCGCCGAGGTCGAGGGTGCGCGCGCGATCGTGTCGCACCTCGATACGCTCGGCGCGACCGTCAAGATGATCAAGGACAATGGGCGGCTCGAGCTGGTCCCGATCGGCACCTGGTCGGCGCGGTCGGCCGAGAGCAGCCGCTGCACCATCTTCACCGAGGAAGGGTCGTATCGCGGCACCATCCTGCCGCTCAAGGCCTCGGGCCATACGTTCAACGAGGAGGTCGACACCCAGCCGGTCGGCTGGCGCCATGTCGAGGTGCGGATCGACGCCGACTGCACCGACCGCAAGAGCGCCGAGGCGCTCGGCATCCATATCGGCGATTTCGTGGCGATCGATACCGGCACCGAATTCCTCGACAACGGCTATATCGTGTCGCGTCACCTCGACGACAAAGCCGGCTGCGCAGTGGCGCTGGCGGCGCTGAAAGCCCTGGTCGACGGCAATGTCGCGACGCCGGTCGACATCCATTTCATCTTCACCATCACCGAGGAGGTCGGATCGGGCGCCTCGGCGGTGCTGCTCGACAATGTCGTGGCGATGGTGTCGATCGACAACGGCACCACCGCGCCCGGCCAGAACAGCTCCGAATTCGGAGTGACGATCGGCATGGCCGACCAGGTCGGGCCGTTCGATTATCATCTGACGCGCAAGCTCATCCGGCTGTGCCAGGAAAACGAGATACGGCACCAGCGCGACGTGTTCCGCTATTACCGGTCGGACAGCGCCTCGGCGCTGGAGGGGGGCGCGGACGTGCGCACCGCGCTCATCACCTTCGGCATCGACGCCAGCCACGGCTATGAGCGGATCCACCTGCATTCGCTGCGCTCGCTGGCGGAGCTGGTCGTGCTCTATGCGGGGAGCCCGGTCGAGATCGCCCGCGACGTCGAGGAACTGGCCGGGATCGCCGGCTTCACCGAGCAGCCGACCGAGCCCGCGCGGCAAGCCGAGGACGATCCGTCGATGCACGAGTGAGGGCGCGGTTGTGTGGCCCGTGGGCCGTCACCCCGGACTTGATCCGGGGTCTGCCTTCTTCATCCCGCGCCCGAGGAAAAAGGCGGGTGCCGGATCAAGTCCGGCATGACGAGATGGGCGAGACGGGCTCGTTAGCGCCTTAGACGAAGCAGGCGGGATCGCCGGCGGCGGTGAGTTGGTTGGCGGGCGCCTCGTCCTGCTCGACGATCTGAAGCGGCTCGGCATCGTCGTCGGCGGTGAGGCCGATCCGGCCGAGCTGGAAATGGGCGACGCCGCAGAGCCGGCGCCAGTCGAGCACGCGCAGCTGAACGCCGTCGCTGGCGGTCACCGCCGAGAGTTCGAGCAAGGCGAGCGTGCGCTTGACCCGGCACAGGCTGACGCCGAGCGCGGTCGCAAGTTCGCCGCGGGTCAGCGGAAGCGTGTCGCGGTCCTCGCCGCGGCGGGCGAGCTGATAGCCGAGCTCGCAGAGCAGATAGGCGATCCGCCCGCGGGTGTTGCGGCGGGTCATGTCGGCCCGCTCGGCGGCCACCGAAGCGGCGAGAGCCGAGCTGAAACTCCAGCCGCGGTCAGCCACTTGCGGCCGCGCGAACAGGAACGGCAGCGGCGCCACCGAGGGCGGGGGAGAGGCAGGTGCGAACTGGGTCGCCATCGGTTTTCGAACTCCGGATGCGGGCCGCGAAGCGCGGCTTTCGTATCCAGTTCAACCGTTTAGGGCCTGCCGCCGTTCCTTAAAATCTGATTAACAAGGGTTAGCGGCCGTTCCGCCCCCGATCAGATCCGGTCGGGATAATCGGGCTGGATATCGGTCGGAATCCGGGCGGTTGCGGCGAGCACCGCCCGTGCCTGGTCGTCGAGTTTGGCGTAGCGGTCGAAGAAGGCCTTGGTGCCGGCATAGTCGCCATTGCCCTGCAGGCGGACCAGCAAAGCGGTGAGCTCCCCGAGGCCGCGCTCGAGCGCATTGTAATCGACCCGGAACAGCCGCCGCTCCGGATCCCAGGCGAAGGCGCCGCGCTCCTTCAGCCAGCTATATTGCATCGCCGCGCCGCGCCCGTGCGCCTCATCGATGCCGAAGCGGACGGCGCGGAAGATGCCGGCGAAATAGGTCGCCAGCGCCTGCTCGCGCTCGGCCGCGGGAAGCTCGCCGCGCTTCATCATATAGAGGATGTTGTGCATCCCCATCACGTCCGCCTTGGCTTCCTCGCTCGGCGAATAGACGTCCTTCAGCTCGGCATTGACCGTCGTCTTGCGGCCGCCGACCGCGATCGTGCCGGGCCCGAGGCTGTGCGACAGCTCGTGGAACAGGGTCTCGTTGGTCATATAGGCACGGCTGACCAGCCGCGCCTGATCCGGCACCAGCACATGCTGCGCCATCGGCCCGAGGATGCGGTCATATTTGGCGCCGAGCACGTTGGCGAGGATCACCTTCTTGGCGCCCTTGGCCTCGCGCACGCGCTCGTCATTGGGAAGGTTGAAGGCGACCGTCTGCACGCCCGGCACGGAGTCGCCGCCGGCATGGACCTGGTCGGCGACCAGGATCGGCGAGGCGAAGGGGCGGTTGAAATTCTTGTATTTCTCCTCGACCGGGAGGTTCGCCTCCATGTCGCGCAGCAGGCCCTTATATTTCTGGAGCGCGCCGCTCTCCTTCGGGTCCTGGACGGTGACGAAGGATTCGAAGGCGGTCTTGGTGCCGTAGAGCGAGTCGGTGTAGACCTCATAGGGGCCGATCACGACTTCGATCGGGGTGCCGGCGACGTCCATCCAGGCGAGCTCGGACGGATAATAATCGTTGCTGCGAAAGGCCTGGGCGCGGAGCGTCAGGAACTTGCCTAAGCTGGCATTGCTGGTCGTCT
>DASVRK010000072.1:0-1653 GCA_036388655.1 Allosphingosinicella sp.
CGAGGGTGAAGACGACATCCGCATCGATGCCACCGCGTCGGGACTGACGGCGGCGCTCGGCTGGGGCGTGGTCCGGATCGACCATGTCGATGAGGGCGAGCAGCTTATCATCGCCGCCCACGGGGGCGACGACCGGCTCGATGCCTCAGCCGTCGATCGCCAGGTGCTGGAGCTGGCTCTGGACGGCGGCGCTGGCGATGACCTCCTGGTCTCGGGCTTCGGCGACGAGACTTTGCTGGGCGGCGAGGGTAGCGACACGATCGACTATCGCGCTTCGGACGGCAATGTTGCGGTGGACCTCGGCGCCGAGCGAGCGGCGGGAGGCTACGCTCAGGGAGACGTCATTTCCAGCATTGAGAATGTGAACGGATCGGGCTTCAGCGACGTGCTGACGGGGTCTAGCGAGACCAATGTCATCAAAGGAGGCGGCGGCGACGATCAGATCTTCGGCATCACCGGCAACGATGCCGGCAACTTGATCGCCGGCGGCGGCGGCAACGACGTGCTGCGCGGGCTCGGCGGCAGTGATGCCTTTCTGTTCGACACCGCGCTGATCGGCGCGGGCAATGTCGACCGGATCCTCGACTTCTCGTCCGACAACGACATCATCCGGCTCGATAACGACGTGTTCGAGGGGCTGGCCGAAGGCGCGCTCGCGGCGGGGGCCGTCCGTGCCGGCCGGACCGCGCTCCAGGCGGACGACCGCATTCTCTACGACCAAGCGAGCGGCGCCTTGTTCTACGATGCCGACGGCTCGGGCGACGGAGCGGCGGCGGTGCGGTTCGCGACGCTTCAGCCGGGCGCCGAGCTCAGCGCCGCCGAATTCCTCGTCGTGGCCTAAGGCGCGGCCGGCGCCGGCGCGGTGACCCGGCGGGCGAATTCGCCGACGTCGGCGAGCACCGGCGCCTTGCCGCGCCAGGGGCGGGCGAGGGCGGTGACGATGCCGATGTGGCCGATGCCGGGATAGAGGCGGGTCTCCGCGCTCGCCCCAACTCGCCGGAGCGCGGCGGCGAGGGCGGCGGCCTGCGCCGGCCGGACCAATGTGTCCGCGCTCCCGGCCAGCAGCAAGGCGGGCGGATCTCCGGCGCTGGCGAAGCGGATCGGCTGGGTCGCCTGGAGATCGGGCGCCGCGCCGAAGGCGGCGCGGGTCGAGTCCACGTCGAGCGGCAGGAAGCTGTAGGGGCCGGCGAGCCCGGCAAAGCCCTTCACCGCCGCCCGGTCGGCGCCGAGCCAGCGCGGGTCGAGGCTCAGCATGGCGGCATTGTAGGCGCCGGCGCTGTGGCCGGCGAGGACGATGCGGTCGGGATCGCCGCCGAAGCGGGCGGCATTGGCGCGCACCCAGCGCACCGCCGCCGCGCTGTCCTCGAGGAAGCCGGGGAAGCGGACCTCGGGCACCAGCCGGTAATCGGGGATGGCGACGAGGAAGCCCTGGGCGGCGAGCGCGCGGCCGGCAAAGCCATAGCCTTCCTTGACCCCGCTGTTCCACGAGCCTCCGTAGAAGAACACGATGACCGGCAGGTTTGACGAAGCATTGGTCCCGCGCGGAGCGTAGACGTCGAGCTTCCCACGCTTTCCCGACATGAAGGGCTGATCGCTCGCCACCACTGCGGCTTTGCTGTCCTTGGGCACAAGCGCGTCGAACGTGTTGAGCGG
>DASVRK010000073.1:0-1958 GCA_036388655.1 Allosphingosinicella sp.
AATCGTCGCCAGGATAGGGCCGCCGAGCCCAGGGGTCGTCGAGCATCGAGCGATGCTCAAAGAAGATGACGGGATCATTGCCGCGCAGCGCGGTGCGGAGCAGGCCTACCGCGTCCTCGGCGTTGGAGGGCACCGCCACCAGCCAGCCCGGTTTGTGGACGAACTGCACTTCGTTGGTCTGGCTGTGCCACGGGTCGCCGCATTTGAAAAAGCCGCCGGGCACGCGCAGCACCATCGGCGCGGCGAAGCGGTTGTTGGTGCGCCAGCGCATCGTCCCGCAATCGTTGATCTGCTCGGTCGCCGGCTCGGCATATTTGCGGAACTGGATTTCCGGCACCGGCATCAGGCCGGCCAGCGCCATCCCCACCGCGCGGCCCACAATGCCTTCCTCCGACAGACTGGTGTCGAACACGCGGGCGGCGCCATATTTGTCCTGGAGGCCGAGCGTCACGGCATGGACGCCCCCCTTGGGGCCGATATCCTCGCCGAACAGCAGCACGCGCGGGTTGATCTCGAGCTCGCGGTCAAGCGTGCGGCGGATCGCCGTCACCATGTTGATCCTCTGCCCCTCGGGCCGGGGATCGTCATGGCCGGGCGGCGGCTCATAGCCGTGGCTCCATTGCCCGCCGATCGCCTGGATCGCGCCCTGGTAGAAGACGTTGTCGAGCAATGTTTCGGGATCGGCCACGCCCCTCGCCTCGGCCGCGGCGCGCGCCGTCTCCACCGCCGCTTCGGCTTCGGCCTCGATCCCGGCCCAATCGGCTTCGGACAGCAGCGAGCCGACCAGATAAGATCTAAGCTTCGGCAGCGGGTCGCGCGACCATTCGGAGGCGACGAAATCCTCGGACTTATAGGTCTGGGTGTCCTGGAAGCTGTGCCCCTGGAGCCGCGGCACGGTCAGCCGCAGCATCGCCGGGCCCTTGCGGCCGCGGACATGGGCGAGCGCGAGCTTCATCAGCCGCGCCGCCTCGGCGGGCTCGGTGCCGTCGCCCGAGAAGATGGCGAGATTCTTGAAGCTGGCGAGGTTGTCGGCGATGTTGCCGCCGGGCGTCTGGTAGCTCGACGGGACCGAAATGCCGTAGCCATTGTCTTCGATGTAGAAGAGCATCGGCAGCTTCTGCGTGGTGGCGATGGTCAGCGCCGCCCAGAAGCCGTTCGCCGCCACCGAAGCATCGCCGCCGAGCACGACCGCCATCGCGCCTTCATAGACGGGATCATCGAGCACCGTCCGATGATATTCGATCGCCTGCGCCCAGCCCGCCGTCGGCGTATATTGCGCCCCCACGCCTCCCGACATCGGCAGCGCCGGCGCCCCGTTAGGATTGGGATAGTTGAACACCACCCCGATATCGCGGCCGTCCGAATAGCCCCCGGCCCGGCCCATGTTGGAACCGAGCGCGTCCTCGAGCGGCACGCCGAGCGCCAGCAGCAGCGGCCGCGAGCGATAATAGCCGCAGGCGGCGTCCTTCGGTCGGTCGAGCTTCAGGCCGAGCATGACCTGCGCCATGTCGTGCCCGCGCGCGGAGAATTGGTAGAGCACCTTCTTCTCGGGGACGAGCCGCGTCTCCTCGAGCTTGTCGAGCGCGCGGCTGACCAGGGTCAGATAGACGACCCGGCGCCAGTCGAAGTCCGCATCGGGCGCGTTGGTCCGCGCGTCCGGCGCCAGCAAGGCCTGGTCAGCCATCGGCATTCACTCCGTTCATGCTCGCCACGACCGCGGCGGCGAAGCGGTCGACATTCTCGTCCGACAGCCCGACGATGTTGAAGCGCCCCGATCCCGCCATGTAGATGCCGTGGCTGCGGCGAAGCTCGAGCACCGCCTCCCCGCTCAGCGGAAGCATCGAGAACATGCCGTTCTGTTCGCCGATATAGGCCAGCCGCTCGTCATAGCCGGCGAGCCGCGCGCGCAGCGAGCGGATGCGGCCGCACATCTCCTGGAGTTCGGCATGCCAGTCGGC
>DASVRK010000074.1:0-1538 GCA_036388655.1 Allosphingosinicella sp.
ACAGATAGAGCAGCACACCGGTGCGGCCGTGGGTGCGGTGCTCGGCGCTCGCCTTGAACAGCTCGACGGCGCGGCGCCGGACGCGGCGCGACTTGGTCGAACCGGGGGTGAGCGCCATCCGGAGCGGAATCCAGGCGAGCCCGTAGCGGACGATCAGGAACACCGCCGCCAGCTTCATGAACAGGAACGCCATCAGCATGCCGCGGCTGAGCGCCTCGTTCCAGCCGAGCAACGGCGCCGTCGCCCAGTCGATCAGCGACTGCGGAACCGCCGCCAGCGCGGCCGGCACCAGCAGCATCGCCAGCACCGCATAATGGAGCCCGACATCGTGATAGCTGTCCGATTCGGGCGTGACGATGGTGACGATCTCGCCGTCGCTGGCCCGCTCCGCCGCGGTGACGGCGGCGGTGACCAGCGCGTGGTCCTCGGGCGTGAAGCGAAGCATCACCAGCCCCCCGACGCGCCGCCGCCGCCGAACGAGCCGCCGCCGCCCGAAAAGCCGCCAAAGCCGCCGCCGCCTCCCCCGCCGCCCCCGAAGCCGCCGAAACCGCCGCCTCCGCCGCCGCCGAAGCCGGGACCCCAGATCACGACCGGGAAGCCGCCGCGGCGATGGCGCCGGCCGCGGCCGCGGCCGCGGAACATCGGGATGATGATGAAGAACAATACCGCGCCCCAGAACAGCAGCGGGAAGATCGATCCGCCCTCGCCCCCGCTCGCCTGCTCCCCCTGCTCGGCCGCGGCGGCGAGCGCGCGCTGCTCGGCAAGCTCCGGCGGCGCCTGCAGCTGCTGAACGATGCTGTCGACGCCGGCATTGATCCCGCCGGGAAAGTCGTTGGCGCGGAAGCGCGGCAGGATCTGGTTCTGGACGATCAGGCTGGAAAGCGCGTCGGTCAGGATCGGCTCGAGCCCGTAGCCGACCTCGATCCTCACCTTGCGGTCGCGGGGCGCGACGATCAGGATGGTGCCGTTATTGGCCTCGGTCTGGCCGATCCCCCAGGCGCGGCCGAGCCGGTAGCCATAATCCTCGATCGGATAGCCCTGAAGGTCGGGGATCGTCGCCACCACCAGCTGCCGGCTGCTCGCCCGCTCCAGCCCCTCGAGCTTGCCGGTGATCGCCGCCTCTTCGGCCGGCGACAGCAGGTTCGCCGCGTCGAC
Source organism: Allosphingosinicella sp. (assembly GCA_036388655.1). GTDB lineage: Bacteria > Pseudomonadota > Alphaproteobacteria > Sphingomonadales > Sphingomonadaceae > Allosphingosinicella. The sequence goes on from DASVRK010000074.1 coordinate 1,156, forward strand.
CACGCGTCCGCTGAGCTTCGGGAATTGCTGCGCGGAAGCGGGCGCCGCCGCGATCATCATCAGCAGCAGTAGGAGCAGGCGCCGCAAGATCATGCCGGCACCTTCTCGGCAGCGGCGGGCTCAGCGCCGGCGGGCGCTGCATCCTTGTCAGGCCGGGGCGGGAGCAGTCGCTTCATCAGCGCCTCGCTAGCCGCTTCTATGCCTTCGGGGAAGCGGCCCTCCCGGAAACGCGGCAGCGCTTGCTCACGGATTACCTGCGCGGCGAAGGGATCCGAGATGCGCTTCTCAAGCCCGTAGCCCACCTCGATCCGGACCTTCCGCTCGCTGGGCGCGACGATCAGCAGCAGCCCGTCGCTCTGGGCCTTGCTGCCGATCCCCCAATG
>DASVRK010000075.1:0-5553 GCA_036388655.1 Allosphingosinicella sp.
GGTCGCGACGCGGCGGAGCGGGAGCAACGAATTGCTGCTCCAGGAGATGCTGCAGCTCTGCGTCACCGCCTGCGACATCTGCGCCGAGGAGTGCCGGCGCCACGACCATGAGCATTGCCGGCTGTGCGCCGAGATGTGCGAGGAGACCGCGCGCGACTGCCGGGCCGCGCTGGAGACCTTCCACTAGGTCAGCGGCCATTAAGAGCATTGACGGGTCCAGACCCGCGCGATGCCTGAGAGCGCTTGGCTGGCGGCCCCTTCCTTCGCAGGGGCCGGGCTGGGCCCCTGCCTTCGCAGGGGCACGGGAACGGCAAACCCGAGCCTGCGCCACGTGCCCCTGCGAAGGCAGGGGCCCAGACCCGGGTTGCCGCTTCAGCGGCAGCCCGGTCATCGCAGCGTCGCTGGAAGCTTTGGCGCCGTAGCCCACACGGTCCCGGCCCCGCGCGAATGTCTACGAGAGTTTGCCTGGCGGGCTTTCGCCCGGTCTGGGCCCCTGCCTTCGCAGGGGCACGGGTGCGGCGCCTGTCGCAGCGGCTGTGGAAGCCTGGCGCCGGAGCCCGCACGGCCCCCCTTCGACGCCGCCTGCGGCGTCGCTCAGGACAGGCTTCGGCAGGCTCAGGGGGAACGGATGATGGTGGTTCCGTTCGAGCCTTCGACGCTCCAGCTCAGAGGATGGCGGCTTTATCGCGGTCTTTCCGGGCCTTCAGGACCTTCTTTACGACCATGTCGCGCTTCAGGCGCGAGAGATAGTCGATGAATAGGACGCCGTTCAAATGGTCGACCTCATGCTGGAGGCAGACCGACATCAGGCCGCCAAACTCGCCCTCGCGGGCGGCGCCGGTCTCGTCGATCCAGCGGGCGCGGACGATGTCGGGCCGCTCGACCTCGGCATATTGATCGGGGATGGAGAGGCAGCCTTCATTGTAGGTCTTGCGGGCGTCGGAGCGGTGGACGATCTCCGGATTGATGAAGACGTGGGGGCGGCGGACCGGCGGCGGCTCCTCCCCCTCCGGCACTTCGGCGTCGGGATCGGGATCCTGGAGGTCGATGACGAGCAGGCGGCGCGGCACGGCGACCTGGACCGCGGCGAGGCCGATGCCGGGGGCGGCGTACATGGTCTCGAGCATGTCGCGGACGAGGCGGCTTATGTCCTCGCCGACGGTTTCGACCGGCAGCGAGGCCTGGCGGAGGATTGGGTCGGGGATTTCGATGATCGGGAGCAGGGACATGGCGGCCCGCTATGGAAGCGGTGGGCGGGCGTCAAGTCGGGCGCTTCGCGCCGCCCCTCCACCATGCTGCGCATGGTCCCCCTCCCCCGCAAAGGCGGGGGAGGAATTTTTAGGAGACGGGGCGTCGGGCCCTTAGGGCCTGGGCGAGGGTGCCTTCGTCGAGATAGTCGAGCTCGCCGCCGACCGGCAGGCCGTGGGCGAGTTGGGTGAGGCGGATGGGGTAGGTTTCGAGCCGCTCGGCGAGATAATGGGCGGTGGTCTGGCCTTCGAGGGTGGCGTTCATCGCCAGCACGACCTCGTCGATGCCGCCGGCGGCGACGCGGCCGACCAAGGTGTCGATGGCGAGATCCTCCGGCCTTATTCCCTCCAGCGCTGAGAGCCGGCCGCCAAGCACATGGAAACGGCCGGGAAACAGGCGCGAGCGGTCGAGTGCCCAGAGGTCCGACACCTCCTCGACTACGCAGAGCAGCCGCTGGTCGCGGCGGGGATCGGCGCAGATGGTGCAGGGGTCGATGGTGTCGACATTGCCGCAGGCGCCGCAGACGGCGAGCCGCTGGTTGACCCGCTCGAGCGCGACCAGCAGCGGCGCCATGGCGGTCTCGCGCTTCTTGATGAGGTGCAGCACCGCGCGGCGCGCCGAGCGCGGGCCGAGGCCGGGCAGCCGCGCCAGCGCCTGGGTGAGCGCGTCGATTTCGGGTGAGGCCATGGCGGGGATGTAGCAAATCCCTCCGGGCACGGGGAGGGCCCTTGCAGCACCCCGCGGGTCGCGGGGCCCCCTACACCGCACTTCGTGCGGTCCCCCTCCCCGTTCCGGGGAGGATAAGCTAGGGGACGTCTCATGCGCCTCGCCTTCATGGGAACGCCGGATTTCGCGGTGCCGACGCTCGATGCCTTGCTGGCGGCGGGGCATGAGGTGGCGGCCGTCTATTCGCAGCCGCCCCGGCCGGCCGGGCGCGGCAAGGCGTTGCGTCCATCGCCCGTGCAGCACCGGGCGGAAGCCGCCGGGATCGAGGTGCGCACGCCGCTCACGCTGCGGGATCCTGCGGCACAGGCCGCGTTTGCCGCGCTCGACCTCGATGCCGCGGTGGTGGCGGCTTACGGGCTGATCCTGCCGGCGCCGGTCCTGGAGGCGCCGCGGCTGGGCTGCCTCAACGTCCATGGCTCGATCCTGCCGCGCTGGCGCGGGGCGGCGCCGGTGCAGCGGGCGATCCTGGCCGGCGATGCGATGACGGGCGTCACCATCATGCAGATGGAGCGCGGGCTCGACACGGGGCCGATGTACCGGGTGCGCGAGACGGCGGTGGACGGCAAGACGGCCGGCGAGCTGACGGCGGAGCTGGCGGCGATCGGGGCGGCCTTGATGGTCGAGGTGCTGAAGGAATTGCCGGGGCTTGAGCCGGTGCCGCAGCCGGAAGAGGGCGTCACTTATGCGGCGAAGGTCGAGAAGCATGAGGCGCGGCTGGATTTCGCGCGGGCGGCGGTGGAGGTCGAGCGGCAGGTGCGGGCGTTCAATCCGGTGCCGGGGGGGTATTTCGAATTTGGGGGTGAGAGGATCAAGGTGCTGGAAGCGGCGGTGCTCGCCGGGGTACGCCGGGTTCCAGCTGCGCTGGAGTCTGGGCCCCGGCCTTCGCCGGGGAGCGTGGACGGGGATCTCGCCATCGCCTGCGGCTCGGGTGCTCTCGTCCCCACCCTCGTCCAGCGCGCGGGGCGCGGCGCCATGACGCCGGGCGAGTTGCTGCGGGGGTTCCCCATCCCCGTCGGTACACGGCTCGGATGACGCGGTTTCGGCTGACGGTGGAATTTGACGGGCGGCCGTTCATGGGTTGGCAGCGGCAGCCGCATGGGCCGTCGGTGCAGCAGGCGATCGAGGAGGCGGTCACCGCGATCACCGGCGAGGAAGCGGCGGTGCACGGCGCCGGCCGCACCGATGCCGGCGTCCACGCGCTGGCGATGGCGGCGCATGTCGATATCGTGAAGCCGATCACGCCGTTCCGGCTGGCGGACGCGCTGAACGCCAAGCTGCGGCCGCGGCCGGTGGCGATCCTCAAGGCGGAAATGGTGGCCGACGACTGGCACGCCCGCTTCAGCTGCACCGGGCGGCGCTATCTCTACCGGATCGCCAACCGGCGGGCGCCGCTCGCGCTCGAGGCGGGGCGGGCGTGGCGGGTGCCGGTGGTGCTCCACGCCGATGCGATGCACAAGGCGGCGCAATATCTGGTTGGGCGGCACGATTTCACCACCTTCCGCTCGGCCCATTGCCAGGCCGAGAGCCCGGTCAGGACGCTCGACCTGCTGACGGTGCGGCGGTTCGGCGAGACGATCGAGATCGAGGCGGCGGCGCGCTCCTTCCTCCACCATCAGGTGCGATCGATGGTCGGCTGCCTGGAGCTGGTCGGGCGGGGCAAATGGACGGCGAAGGATTTGAAGGCGGCGCTGGCGGCGCGGGACCGGGCGGCGCTCGGGTTCAACGCCCCGCCCGACGGCCTCTATTTCGCGGCGGCGCTATATGACGAGACGCCGAGGCCGAAGATCCGCTGAAGCGACTTGTCGAGCATCAGCAATTGCCAGAGCAGGCGGCCATGGTCGGCCTTGCCGGCGCGGTGGTCGGCGGCGATGCGGCCGATCGCGGCCGGATCGAACCAGCCGAGCTCGGCCAGCGCCGAGCCGCGCGCGATCGCCGCCGCCTCGCCGGCCAGCGGTCCGCGAAACCAGGCTGAGATCGGGGTGACGAAGCCCATCTTGCGGCGGTGGAGGATCTCGTCGGGCAGATAGCGGCCGAGCGCTTTCTTCATCAGCCATTTGCCGCTGCCGCCGCGCAGGCGCATCCGGGCGGGGACGCGGGCGGCAAATTCGATCAGGCGATAGTCTAGCAGCGGCTCGCGCGCTTCGAGGCTGACCGCCATGCTGGTGCGGTCGACCTTGGTCAGGATGTCGCCGGGGAGCCAGATTTTGAGGTCGGCATATTGGGCGCGGGACAAAGCGTCGGCGGCGGGCGCTTCGGCCATCGCCTTGACGTAGCGGTCCTCGGGCCGGTGGCCCTGGAGGGCGGTGCGCAGATTCTCGCCGTAGAGCCGTGCCCGCAGCGCCGGGGGGGTTACTCCGACGGCTTCGGCATAGGCCTCGCCGCTCGATTTGCCGAGCGCCTGGAGCGTGGTCTTGGCGCGCAGGAACTGGGGTGCGCGGTCGAGCTTGGGATAGACGTCGCCGAGCGCGCCGATCGCCCGGCCGGCCGCGCCCGGGAGCAGGCGGCGGACGCGCTCCTCGCCGGCGAACAGGCGGTAGCGGCGGTAGCCGGCGAAGGCCTCGTCGGCGCCGTCGCCGGACAGCGCCACGGTGACCTTCTCGCGGGCGAGCTCGCTGACCCGGTAGGTGGCGAGCGCGGAAGCATCGGCGAAGGGCTCGTCGAAGGCGGCGGCGAGGGTGTCGATCAGCCCGAAATCGTCGGCGGCGACGATGCGGCTGCGGTGGCGGGTGGCGAAGCGCTCGGCGACCATGGCGGCATAAAGGCTCTCGTCATGGTCGGGACTGTCGAAGCCGATCGAGCAGGTCTCGACCGCGCTGCGGCTCGCCTCGGCCATCAGGGCGACCACCGCCGAGCTGTCGACGCCGCCGGAGAGAAAGGCGCCGAGCGGGACGTCGGCGACCATCCGCGAGCGGACCGCCTGGCGCATATGGTCGATCAGCTCGGCCTCGAGGTCGGCGGCGGAGGCGCGCGTGGGGCTGGAGAAGTCGACGTCCCACCAGCGGACCGGCTGGGGCATCGGCATGCCGCGGCGGACGAGGAGATAATGGCCGGCGGCGAGCTTCTTGACGCCGCTGACGATCGAGGCGTCGTCCGGCACGTAGCCGAAGGCGAAATAATCGTCGACCGCCTGCGGGCTGATGCCGCGGCGCATCAGCGGGTGGGCGAGCAGGCCCTTGAGTTCGGAGGCGAAGACGAGGCCGCCGTCGGGCAGCTCGGCATAATGAAGCGGCTTCACGCCGAGCCGGTCGCGGGCGAGGAACAAGGCGTCGGCATCGGCATCGTAGAGCGCCAGCGCGAACATGCCGTTGAGGCGGGAGAGGCATTCGGGCCCCCATTGCCGCCACGCCGCCAGGATCACTTCGGTGTCGCTGGCGGTGCGAAAGACGTGGCCCCTGCCCTCGAGCTCGGCGCGGACCTCGTGGAAATTGTAGATCTCGCCGTTGAAGGTGATGGCGACGCGCTCGTCGGGCGTGAGCATCGGCTGGGCGCCGCCGGGGGTGAGATCGATGATCGCCAGGCGGCGATGGCCGAAGCCGACGCCTGGCGCGGTCCAGACGCCGCTGCCGTCGGGGCCGCGAT
>DASVRK010000076.1:0-4022 GCA_036388655.1 Allosphingosinicella sp.
TGGGTGCGGCGCTTCGACAATCGCTTCCTCGCCAGCCTCGCCGGCGGGCTGCCGCAGATCGACACCGGCCTCAGCCGCGGGCCGGACAAGATCCTGCGCTTCCACGATCTGCGGCTGACGGCGCCGTCGATCAGCCTCGCCGGCAACGGCTTCCGCCGCCGCGACGGCAGCTTCTGGTTCGAAGGCTCGGGCCGGCAGGCGGAATCTGGGCCGTTCGCGATGAGCCTCGACGGGCGGATCGAGCGGCCGAAAATGGCGATCCGGCTGCAGCGGCCGAACGAGGCGCTCGGGCTTGCCGACGTGCTGCTCAACCTCGATCCTACCGCCGCGGGCTTCGCCTACCGCGCCGCCGGCGGCTCGGTGCTGGGGCCGTTCAGCTCGCGCGGGGCGATCCTGCTGCCCAGCGGGCGGCCGACCATGATTGAGGTCGCGGCGCTCGACGTCTCCGGGACCGGCGCATCGGGGCTGCTCCGCGCCGATCCGGGGGGCTTTACCGGGCATCTCAACGTGGCCGGCGGCGGGCTCGACGGCCGCCTGCTGTTCAACCCCGTCCAGGGCGTGCAGCGGATCGAGGCGCATCTGGGGGCCGCCAACGCGCGCTTCGCCGGGCCGCCGCCGATCGCCATCCGCAGCGGCCGGCTGGACGGCGTGATCCTGCTCAACCCCGGCGCGACTTCGGTCGAAGGCACGCTCAGCGCGCGCGGGCTCAGCCGCGGGGCGATGTCGCTCGCCAGCGTGACCGCCCAGGCGAGTATGCGCGGCGGCGTCGGCCGGATCCGCGCCGACATTGCCGGCCGCCGCGGCCGCGACTTCATGTTCCGGACGCTGGCCGAGCTCGCCCCCGGCAAAATCCGGCTGAGCGGCGAAGGCAGCGTCGACCGGCGCCCGATCCGGCTGCGCGCCCCCGCTATGCTCACCAAAATCGGCGAGGATTGGCGGCTCGACCCCGCCGCGCTCGCCTTCGGCGGCGGCAGCGCCACCGTCTCCGGCCTGTTCGGCCCCAGGCGCACCGACATCGATGCGCGCGTGGAGGGCATGCCGCTGACCGTGCTCGACATCGGCTGGCCGCGGCTCGGGCTCGGCGGCATCGCCGCCGGCACGCTCAGCTATCGCGCCGCGCCCGAAGGCGGGCAGCCGAGCGGCGCCGCCAATCTGCGCGTGCGCGGCCTCACCCGGGCCGGCCTCGTCCTGTCCTCGCGGCCGGTCGACATCGGGCTGGTCGCCAAGCTCGCCGGCGGCAATGCCGCGATGCGGGCGGTGGCGGTGAGCGAAGGCCGCACCATCGGCCGCGCGCAGGCGCGGATCGCGCCCTTGGGCGGCGGCGGCGACCTGGTCGACCGGCTGGCGCGCGCGCCCTTGTTCGCGCAGCTTCGCTATAACGGACCCGCCGACACGCTCTGGCGCCTGACCGGGCTCGAACTGCTCGACCTCAGCGGGCCGATCGCGGTCGGCGCCGACGCCCGCGGCACCTTGAACGACCCGCAGATACGGGGCTCGGTCCGTACCGAGCGCGCCCGGCTCGAAAGCGCGGTCACCGGCACGGTGATCGAGAATATCCGCGCCGCCGGGCGCTTCGGCGGGTCGCGGCTGGTGGTCGACAGCTTCACCGGCACCACCAAGGGCAACGGCCGCGTCGCCGGCCGCGGCGCCTTCGACCTGTCGGCCTCGCGCGGCTTCGGCATGGATCTCGCGCTGCGCACCCAGAATGCCCAGATCATCGACCGCGACGACATCAAGGCGCAGGTGAGCGGGCCGCTGGCGGTGAAGTCGGACGGGTCGGGCGGGCTCATCTCCGGCCGGCTCGACCTGGTCAGCGGCAGCTTCCGGCTCGGCAGCGCGACCGCGGCGGCGCAGGTGCCGCGGCTCAGGGTGCGCGAGCTCAACCTTCCCGACGACACGCCCGAGCCGCGCCGCGCCGACCCGTGGCGGCTCGACCTCGACGTGTCCGCCGACAACCGCCTGCGCGTCTCCGGCCTCGGCATGGACAGCGAATGGGGCGCGGACCTGAAGCTCGCCGGCACCGTCACCCAGCCGCGCATCGCCGGCCGCGCCGAGCTCGTTCGCGGCAATTACGAATTTGCCGGCCGTCGCTTCCGGCTCGAGCGCGGCACCATCCGCTTCCTCGGCGAGACTCCGATCAACCCGGTGCTGGACATCGTCGCCGAAGGCGGGATCCAGGGCCTCAACGCCACCATCCGCGTCACCGGCCGCAGCCAGAAGCCCGAAATCGCCTTCGCCAGCACGCCCGCTTTGCCGCAGGACGAGCTGCTGAGCCGCCTCTTGTTCGGCACCTCGATCACCAACCTTTCGGCGCCGGAGGCGCTGCAGCTCGCGGCCGCGGTCGCGTCCTTGAACAACCCCGGCGCCGGGCTCGATCCAATCAATTCGGTGCGCAGCGCGATCGGGCTCGACCGGCTGAGGATCCTGCCGGCCGACATCACCACCGGCCAGGGCACGTCGATCGCGGCCGGCAAGTATCTCGGCCGCCGCATCTATGTCGAAGTGATCACCGACGGCCGCGGCTATTCGGCGACCCAGCTTGAATATCAGATCACGCGCTGGCTATCCTTGCTGTCGAGCATCTCCACCGTCGGGCGCGAGAGCGTCAACGTGCGGGTGTCGAAGGATTATTGATCCCCCCGACGAACAGCCCTCGGCCGGGTCAGGCGGCCGAGCCGCTCCGGTCGTAGCGCAGCAGGAACAGGCTGCCGCCGATGATGAAAGCGAATAATTGCGAAACGATCAAAGTTGCCATGTCGGCCCCCATTCCGGCCCATGCCGGATGTCAGCCAATATGACGCAACAAGGTTATTATCCGGTAACCATATCGCCGCATGTTTCGGCCGGACCGGCGCAGGTTGCGGGGCTCCGGCGACGTTGGTGAGCGGGCGCCGCTAGAAGAAGTCGACCTTGTCGTAATGGGCCGGCGGAGCGATCACTTCCATCCGCTCGCCGAGCAACGGGCGGAAGCTCGGCCGCGACTTCATCACCGCATACCAGTCGGTGGTCTGCTTGTGGCCGCGCCAGTCGAGCCCGCCGAGATAGTCGGCCACCGACAGGTGCGCGGCGCAGGCGAGGTCGGCCAGGCTCAGCACCGGGCCGGCGAGCCAGCGGCGGTGATCGAGCAGATAGTCGATATAGTCGAGATGGGTGTTGGCCACCTTCATCGCCTCGCGCAGCACCTTGGTGTCGGGCGGGTCGCGGCTGACGAGGCGCTTGCGCATCCGCTCCTCGATCAGCGGCCCGACGACCTCGCCGTAGAGCCGGTCGTCGAACCAGGCGACCAGGCGGCGGACCTCGGCCCGGTTGACGGCCGTGCCGGGGATCATCGGCGACTTTTCGACCGTCTCCTCGAAATATTCGCAGATCGCGTTCGAATCGATGAGGGTGATGCCCTTGGCCGCCTCGGTCAGCACCGGCGTCTGCGCGGCCGGGTTCATGTCGACGAATTCGTCGCGGCGCAGCCACGGCGATTCGCGCACCAGCTCGTGCGGCACGCCCTTCTCGGCCAGCAGTAGCCGGACCTTGCGCGAGAAGGGACAGAGCGGGAATTGGTAGAGTTGCCACATGGATGGCGAGTCATAGCGACGGCGCGCGCCGCGTCCACAATCTAAGCCGGCATCGCGGGATTAATGTGCGGTTCGGGCCAGCACCGGCGGCCAGGCGTCAGCTGGTCGGCTCCTCGTCGGGCGGGGGAGGAAGGTGCGCGGTGGCCGCCATCACTTTCTCCACAACACGGGGCATTTGCGCCTGCATCCTCGGATGGAGCGACATGGTCTGGGCGAGCAGCTCGGGATCCTCCATCAGCATGACCGACTGGAGGGCGAACTTGCGGCCGATCGGGGTCGCGAAGAAGACATCGAGCTGGCGCATTTCCTCGACCGTGAAGCGGCGGGCGTAAGCGCGGGCCATGGCGTTGCGGATCCCGGGCTCTTCCCGGTCCATGATTTTCTCCAGCTCGGCGAACATCACGTCCATGAAGATTCGCATGCGCTCGTCATAATGGGGATCGGCTTTCCGGC
>DASVRK010000077.1:0-11240 GCA_036388655.1 Allosphingosinicella sp.
GTCGAATATCTCACGCTCCAGCCAGCCGGCGACCGGCCACAGCCCGGTGACCGAGGGCACCGGCTTCTCGTCGTCGGTGTGGACGCGCAGGCGAATGCGGTGGTTCTTCGTCACCGAGAGCAGGTGATAGACCACTTCGAACCGCTCGGCCCGCTGCGGATAGTCGACGCCGGCTATCTCCATCAGCTGCTGATATTCGAAGCGGTCGCGCAGCGTGCGGCAGACTTCGAGGATGCTCTCGCGCGCGACCGTGATCGAGACTTCGCCGACCGCGTCCTTGGCGTCGATGAAGGCATCGCCGATGGCGGCGCGGACTTCTTCGATGATGCCTTCGCGCGGAGAGATGCGGGGTGCGGAAGAGCTCATGACACCATTCCATCCCGTTCGTGTCGAGCCCTTCGACGCCGCCCGCGGCGGCGCTCTGGATGAACTTCGTCGAGACACCCCTTCGAGCGAAGCCGAGAAACAGAGGCCTCGGCTCCGCTCGGCGGGGCCCCTCGACTTCGCTCGGGGCGAACGAATTGAACAGCGAACGCCACTCTATCGCTCGATCGTGCCTTGGCGGCGGATTTTCCGCTGGAGCTGCATGATGCCGTAGAGCAGGGCTTCGGCGGTCGGCGGGCAGCCGGGGACGTAGATGTCGACCGGCACGATCCGGTCGCAGCCGCGCACCACCGAATAGCTGTAATGATAATAGCCGCCGCCATTGGCGCAGCTGCCCATCGAGATCACGTAGCGCGGCTCCGACATCTGGTCGTAGACGCGGCGCAGCGCCGGGGCCATCTTGTTGCAAAGCGTTCCGGCGACGATCATCACGTCGGACTGGCGCGGGGACGCCCGCGGGGCGACGCCGAACCGCTCGAGGTCGTAGCGCGGCATGTTGACGTGGATCATCTCGACCGCGCAGCAGGCGAGGCCGAAGGTCATCCACCACAAGGAGCCGGTGCGGGCCCATTGGAACAGGTCCTCGGTCGAGGTGACGAGGAAACCCTTGTCGGCGACCTCGGCCTGGAGCTCGTTGAAATATTGGGGGTCCGGCTGCTGGAGATCGGCGGGGCGGACATTCTCGTGGCGGGGATCGAGGATCACTCCCATTCGAGCGCTCCCTTCTTCCAGGCATAGACGAAGCCCAAGGTGAGCTCGGCGAGGAAGATCATCATCGCGGCCCAGCCGGCGATGCCGATCGCGCCCAGCGAGACCGCCCAGGGGAACAGGAACGCGGCTTCGAGGTCGAAGATGATGAACAGGATCGCGACCAGATAGAAGCGGACGTCGAATTGCGAGCGGCTGTCCTCGAAGGCGGGGAAGCCGCATTCATATTCCGCGAGCTTGTCCGGATAGGGATTCTGCGCGCCGGTGAAGCGGGAGACGATCATCGGCAGGAACACGAACGAAGCCGAAAGCGACAGCGCCACGCCGAGGAACAGCAGGATGGGCAGATATTCGGCGGCGGTGGACGCCATCGAGACTCTCCGGGGAACAACAGGTTGCGGCGGCTTCTAGGCCAGCGGACCCGCCTCCGCAACCGCCTCGGCGGCTTGACAGCGGCAGGCCCGGAATGGAGGATGTTGGCGGGGATATAGGGGGAGTGAAATGGCAATCAACCGAGTGATCCTGCTCGCCTCGGCCGCCTTGCTGGGCACGCCTGCCGGGGCCCAGATGGTCGCGGCGAAGGACCCGCAGACCCTGGTCGCGGCGCTGCAAGCGAAGGGTTACCAGGCGGAGCTCGGCGAGTCGGGCGGCGAGCCGCGCATCAAGAGCGGCGCCGGCGGCGTCGCATTCTCGATCTATTTCGACAATTGCACGGCGGGCGCGGCCTGCAAGACGATCAGCTTCGTGACCGGTTTCACCGACGTCGACGCGACCCTTGCCGCGGTCAACGAGTGGAACGCGAAGAACCGGTTCGCGCACGCCTATATCGATGCCGAGCAGGACCCGATGCTGCGGATGGACGTGGATCTCGACCACCAGGGCATCCCGCGCGCGAATTTCGGCGAATATCTCGACATCTGGGCATCTTTGGTGCCCAAATTCCTGAACTATCTTCGGCAGGACGGGAAATAACCGCCGGGCGATACGGGTCCCGGTCACCCTGAACGCGTTCAGCCTCGCCAGCTCCGCCGCCCGCGGGCAGCGGCCTCGCCGTCGGAAGCTCCGCCTAGCCGCGCAGTGCGCCCGCGACCAGTTTGTGGAGCCGGGTCTGGATCTGGTCGTTCGAGGCGAGCACCTGGCCGGTCTCGAGCGCCTTGTCGGCGCCGCGGAAGTCGGTGACGAAGCCGCCCGCCTCGCGCACCAGCAGCACGCCGGCGGCGATGTCCCAATATTCGAGATCCTCTTCCCAGAAGCCGTCATAGCGGCCGGCGGCGACCCAGGCGAGGTCGAGCGCGGCCGAGCCGAAGCGGCGGATGCCGGCGACTTCGGGGGCGACGGCGGCGAGGATCTTCTCGAACCGGGCATGGTCGCCATGGCCCTTATAGGGGATGCCGGTGGCGACGAGCGCGTCGGCGAGGTCGCGGCGCGAGGAAACGCGCAAGCGGCGCTCATTCAGCCAGGCGCCCCTGCCCTTTTCGGCCCAGAAGCTTTCGTCGGTGAGCGGCTGATAGACCAGCCCCTGCGTGATTTCGGGCCGGCCGCCGGGGCCGCGCGGATCCTCGACCGCGATCGAGATCGCGAAATGCGGGATGCCGTGGAGGAAATTGGAGGTGCCGTCGATCGGGTCGATGATCCAGCGCGGCTTGGACGGATCGCCGGCGACGGTGCCGCCCTCCTCCATGTGGAAGCCCCAGTCCGGGCGCGCGTGGCGGAGCTCCTCGACCAAGGTCTGCTCGGCGCGCTTGTCGGCGAGCGACACGAAGTCGGCCGGGCCCTTGCGGCTGACCTGCAGCAGCTCGACCTCGCCGAAGTCTCGGCGGATGCGCGGCGCGGCCTTGCGGGCGGCGCGCTGCATGACGGTAATGAGGCCGCTGTGACTTACCACTCGAGAGCTCCGTTCGTGTCGAGCGAAGTCGAGACATCCCTTCGGGCGAAGGCGAGAAATAGGGCCTCGACTTCGCTCGGCAACGCCCCTCGACTTCGCTCGGGGCGAACGGCTCTATTCCGCTCTCTCAATCCGCCCTGCGGACGTAGGTCTGTTCGTAAACATCGACTACGATCCGGGTTCCGCTGCCGATATGCGGCGGGACCATGACGCGGACGCCGTTTTCGAGGATGGCGGGCTTGTAGCTCGACGAGGCGGTCTGGCCCTTCACGACCGCGTCGGCCTCGACGATGGTGGCTTCGATCGTGTCGGGGAGCTGCACCGAGATCGGGCGCTCCTCCCACAGCTCCATCACCACGTCCATGCCGTCCTGGAGGAAGGCGGCGGGGTCGCCGATCAGGTCGCGCGGCAGCGACACCTGCTCGTAATTATCCTTGTCCATGAAGACGAGGCTGTCGCCGTCGGCGAACAGGAACTGGAAGTCCTTGGTGTCGAGCCGGACGCGCTCGACCGTCTCGGCCGAGCGGAAGCGGACGTTGTTCTTGCGGCCGTCGATGAGGTTCTTCATCTCGACCTGCATATAGGCGCCGCCCTTGCCCGGCTGGGTGTGCTGGATCTTGACGGCGCGCCAGATGCCGCCTTCATATTCGATGATGTTGCCGGGACGGATGTCCACGCCGCTGATCTTCATGCAAATCTCGCTATCGGGAAAGAGCCGCCGGGGCTTTAGCGGGCGGGCCGCTTTCCGGCAAGCAGCGGATAGGGGTTGACCGCCCTGCCCTCGTGCCAGTCCTCGCCCGGCGCCATGCGGTGGATGGCGAAGTGGAGGTGGGGGCCGTCGGGGTTGGAATTGCCGGTGACGCCGACGCGGCCGATCGGCTGGCCCTGGCGGATGGCCTGCCCTTCCTTGAGGCCGGGCGCGTAATCCTGGAGGTGGGCGTAATAGAAAACGTGGCGCTGGTCGGGTGAGCGTACGTAGACGGTGATGCCGCCGCCGCCTTTGCTGAAGAAAAGCTTCTCGACGGTTCCGGGCGCCGCGGCCACCACCGGCGTGCCGTGATCGGCCATGATGTCGATGGCGTCGTGCGAGCGGCTGCCGCCGGCGCGGGCCTGGGTGTAGGTGTCGAGGAGGTCGGAGGCCCTGATGCCGGCGACGGGGACGGCGAGGCCGGACGGGCCAATATCGACGTCGCCCGCGGCCTCGCCGGCGGCGGCCCTCTTTTCGGCGGTCTCGGCGGCCGGCTCCGTCTTCCGCCGCCCGTCCTCATCGCCATAAGCGGCGATCCAGAAGGCGCTCGTCACCACCGCCACGACGATGGCGGTGACGAGGTTGCTGAGGATGAGCTTCAGCTTTCCCATCCCGACAGCCTAACCGGATCAGGCCTGGAACACTACCTCGATGCCGTCCTCGATCATCTGCGTCAGGCGAGCGGCGTCCCAATTGGTGAGGCGCACGCAGCCATGGCTTTCGGCGCGCTTGATGGTCTCGGGGCTGTTGGTGCCGTGGATGCCGATATGCTCCTTGTTGAGATCGATCCAGACCACGCCGACTGGGCCGTTCGGCCCCGGCGGGAGGAGCTGCTCGGGCTCGTCGTCCTTGACGTCCCAGAAGAGCTGCGGCTGATATTTGAAGGGCGGGTTGAAGGCGACGCTGTTCACCTTCCAATTGCCCAGCGGCAGCGGGTCCTTCTCGCTGCCCATCGTCGCCGGGAATTGCGCGATCGGGCGGCCATTCTCGGCATAGACGTGGACGACCTTGTCGGACTTGTCGACGACCACCTTGGCCGCCTTGGGCTGGTCGGCGCTGACGTTAAGGTCGCTGAGGAGCTGCGCCACGTCCGGCTTCACATCCTGATAGTTGCGCGAGGTCGGCAGCACGTTGGGCAGCCGCAGCACGGTGCCGGCGCGGAGCGCCATGCGCGGGTTGTTGAGGGCGATGATCGTCGCCGGCGTGGTGTGGAATTTCTCCGAGATCTTCTCGAGCAGGTTGCGATAGGCGAGCCGCTCCATCTTCGCCTGCTGCTCGGGCTCGCTCGGGATCGCGGTGAACGGCCCCCGCGCATCGCTCTCGTCGATCCGCAGCCGGCGGACCGAAGGCGCGGGGTCGCGCAGCAAGGTGGCGCGGGTCGAATTGTCGAGCTGGCCGGTGGCCTGGAGGCCGCGCGCCTGCTGAAAGCCCTTCAGCGCCGCTTCGAAGGAAATGCCGGCCATGCCGTCGATGACGCCGGGCGAAAAGCCGGCGCGGTCGAGCAGCACCTGGGCGTGAAACACGCTGCCGTCGAACTTCTCCTGGGCGGCTGCGGGCTTTTGCTGGCTGGCGGGATCGTCCTGCTGCTGGGCGACTGCGGCTCCGGCGAGGGCGACGGCGGCGCTCCCGAAGAGGAAGGCGGGAAGCAATTTCGACACTGGGGTACGCTCCACTGAATTACGGGATTCGCCCCTGACAACGCCGCAGCCGAAACTTATTTCCGTGGGCCGCCGTTCGGGCGGGATGACAGGCGCGATCCGGATCGGCTGCTCGGGCTGGAACTACAAGCATTGGCGCGAGCTCTTCTACCCGAAGGGGCTGCCGCAGCGGCTGTGGTTCGAATATTATTCGGGCATTTTCGACACGGTCGAGATCAACAACAGCTTCTATATGCTCCCCAAGGCCGAGACGTTCGCCAAGTGGCGCGACCAGGCGCCGCCGGGCTTCTGCTATGCGGTCAAGGCCAACCGCTTCCTCACCCAGGCCAAGAAACTGAAGGATTGCGCCGAGCCGCTCGAGCGGATGCTGACGCCCATGCGCAACCTCGGCGACCGGCTCGGGCCGATCCTCTACCAGCTGCCGCCCCGCTTCCGGGTGAACCTGGAGCGGCTGGCCGAATTCATCGACCTGCTGCCGAAGGACCTCACCCACGTCTTCGAGTTCCGCGAGAAGAGCTGGCTGACCGAGGAGGTGCTGGCGCTGCTCGACGCGCGCGGCGTCGCCTTTTGCGTCCACGATATGCCCGGGTCCGCGACGCCGCGCTGGGCGGCGGGGCCGATCGCCTATGTCCGCTTCCACGGCGGCGAGGGCAAATATTGGGGCCGCTATTCGGACGAGGGGCTGCTAAGCTGGATCGACTGGATCGTCGAGCAGTCGCGCGCCGGCCGCCCGGTCTGGTGCTATTTCAACAACGATATCGACGCCCACGCCATCCACGACGCGCTCACCTTGCGGGCGATGGTCGGGCAGGCGGCGCGGTGAAGCGGCCGATCCAGGCCTAAGTTGCTCTGGATAAATGGGAATATTCGAGAGACGGGATTGACTCTGTGCCACCCGTCACTAAGCGCTTGTTTCCGAACGAATATTGCGTTGCGCCACGGCGCTGAGGGGAGTTTGCATGGGGTATAGCGGCGTTTTCGTGTTCGGCGACAGCCTGGTCGATGCAGGTAATGCGCTGAAGCTGGCGGAATTCGCCGAGGATATCTCCCTGGCCGAACTCCCCGCCGGCGTGCCGACCAGCGAGAAGGGCTATTATGAGGGGCGGTTCACCGACGGCCTCACCTTCGCCGACCTGGTCAGCAACAAGTTCATCTCGATGCCGACCACGACGGTGTTCCCGTTCGGCTTCACCGATCCCTGGATCGGCGTCTCCTTCCGGTTCGTGTCGGACCCCGAGGGGAACAACCTCAACTTCGCTTATGGCGGCGCGCAGATCCGCAAGGGCGAGGAAGTCGTGCCCGACCTCGACGACCAGACCGACGCCTTCATCGACGCCGTCGACGGCGATGCCGATCCCAATGCGCTGCATATGGTCACGATGGGCGGCAACGACGTGCGCCGGCTGGTCCCAGACGACGCCCCCGTCGCCGATGCCGCGACCGCGCGCACGATCCTCGCCGACGCGGCGCAGGAGATGCACGAAGAGGTCGGCGACCTGATTCGGGCCGGCGTTCGCCACGTCGTGGTGACCGGCATTCCCGACGTCGGCATGATCCCCGAATATAACGGTCTCGCCGACGAAGCCGCCCGCCGCGCCGCCGCGACCGAATATTCGGCCATTCTCGACGGCATGATCCAGGATTATCTCGGCCAGCTCCGCGTCCAATATCCCGCGGCCACCATCCATTATGTGAGCCTGACCGATGCGACGACGAAGATCGTCGACAATCTCGACCGGATCTTCGCTCCGGAAGATCTCGCGGGGCTGCACAATCCCAGCGACGTCCTGTTTTTCGATTTCGTCCACCCGACCGCCCAGGCGCACACCCTGCTCGCCTCGGCCGTGCTCGATTCGATGAGCGGCGCGCCGGCCGGCGAACGCTACGCCCTCACCGCGCCCGACTACCGCGTGGCCGGGAACATCGGCCAGGTGGGAGAGGTCGACACGATCACCCTCTCGCTCGCCGCCAACACCCGCTACACGTTCGAATTGCTCGGCCTCAGCTCCGGCTCGGGCTCGCTCGCCGATCCCCGGCTCCAGCTGCTCGGGCCGGGCAATGTCGTGTTCGGCGGCGACGATGACGGCGGCCTCGGCCTCGACGCCTCGCTGCAGTTCACCACCGGCCAGGCGGGCGACTATGTCGTCCAGATGGGCGGCGTCGGCAGCCTTTCCGGCGGCTACAGCTTCCAGGCCTCCGGGCCGTTCCAGATCGTCCACAACGGCACCCAGGCCGACGACAGGCTGGTCGGCACGAACGTCGCCGACCGGATTCGCGGCCTCGGCGGCAACGACCTGCTCGACGGCGGCGCCGGCGCGGATGTCATGGAAGGCGGCGCCGGCAACGACACCTATCTCATCGACAATGCCGGCGACCAGGTGGTGGAAACCTCCCGCGGCGGGACCGACCATGTGCTCGCCTCGGCCAGCCACCGGATGGGGGCATGGGTCGAGACGCTCACCCTCGCGGACGGCGCGCTCAGCGGCACCGGCAATTCGATCGACAATGTCATCGTCGGCAACGCGGCGGCCAACAGCCTCAATGGCGGCCGGGGCGCCGACCGCCTCGAAGGCGGAGCGGGCAACGACCGATATGCGGTGGACCAGGCCGGCGATGTCGTGGTCGAGGCCGCCGATGGGGGCCGCGACGTGGTCAGCAGCGCGGTGAGCTACAGCCTCGGCGACAATGTCGAAGATTTGGTGCTGACCGGTGCCGGCCACACGGCCGGCACCGGCAATAGCCTCGGCAACCGGATGAGCGGCAATGGCGGCGGCAATGTCCTGAAGGGCGAAGCCGGAGGCGACACGCTCCGCGGGATGGACGGCGCCGACGACCTGTATGGCGGCGATGCCAATGACGTGCTCGAGGGCGGAGCGGGTGCGGACCGGTTCCATTTCGATGCGGCGCTGAACGCGCGCTCGAACGTCGACCGCATCCTCGATTTCTCCTCCGCCGACGACACGATCATGCTCGATACCGCGATCTTCGGCAACGTCCCGGAGAGTGGCGCGCTCTCGGAAGCCGCGTTCCGGCAGGGCAATGCCGCTCGCGATGCCGACGACCGGATCGTCTACAACGAGGCCACCGGCAATCTCTATTACGATGCCGACGGGGCGGGCGGCGCCGCCATGGTCCTGTTCGCGCGCGTCGCGGCGGGCACGACGCTCGACCATCTCGATTTCGCCGCGGGGCTATAGCCGCGGCGCGGGACGCTTAGGCGGGAACCAGGGCCGGCAGCGCGGTGACGGCGGCAACCGTCGCGAGCGCGGCAACGAGCCCGAGCTCGACCGCGGAAGATCGAATCCGCGCGCGGATGGTGTTGAAAGCGTTGGTCATAATATCCTCGTCCAATCCGGAGGCGCCTGCGGCGAATTGCGGCGGCGGCCTCCCACCTGACCCATCGACGCGCCACGCTTTCGCCCGTTCCGGCAATCCGCCCAAGCGGTTGCACTGGCGGGACGAACCGCCGGAATCGGCCTAATTCAGCCGCTCCAGCAGCGCCCGGACCGCGCGGTCGTTGGGCTCCAGCGCGAGCGCTCGCCGCCCCGCCTCCCGCGCCAGCTCGGTCCGTCCGGCATCTTCGGCGAGGTGGGCGAGCACGTTGAAGGCGTCGGCGCTCCGAGGATGATGGCGGGCGCCAAGCTCGGCCAGCGCGATCGCTTCGGCGGGGTGGGCTTTGCCGAGGCCCTGCGCCGCGAGGATCATCTGCAGCTCAGTATCGGAATAACGGTGAGCGGGGTCGGCGCGCCAGGCTTCGGCGGCCCGCAGCACGGCGGCAATCCCTCCGGCGCCGGCGGCGGCGGTGACCTGGTCGCGAAGCGTGGGGCGCGGCACATAAGCGAGCGCGGCCTCCAGCGCTGGGTCGCGGGCGGCGGCATAAGCGGCGAAGCTCAATGGGGCGGCGATGTCGACCCAGGTCCAGGGATCGTCATTCTGCCCCGCCTGCCAGTAGAGGATGGAGGCGCGCGCGGTGATGCCGCTGTTCGGGAGCATTATCCGGTAGCCGTCGCCATAGGAGGTCGGCCGCGACGAAGCGGGCTCGCCGATGACGATCGCGCCGCTGAGCCGGTCGAGATCGTCGAGGATGAACTGGCTGGCCGAGAAGGTGCCGCGCCAGGTGAGCACGAACAGGCGGGTGTCCTCGTCCTCCGCCTTGATCAGCTCGGGCACGAAGGCGTTGCGAAGATTGCCGTTGCCGCCGCGGTTGAGGCGGAGGTCGAGGATCACCGCGCGGGGGTTGGTCGCCTCGACCCGCTCCCGGATTTTGCGGCCATAGTCGCCGAGCGTCTGGCCCTCGACGTTGGTGACCATGTTGAGCTGCGCGTAGAGCGCCTTATGCTCGGGCAGCTCGACCAGGCGGTGATAGTCGAGCGGCGCCTGCAGCCACAAAGGCGGCCGCGGCGCGGCGCGGGCGTCGACCCAGCCGTCGGGCGTCACCAGCGAAATGTCGGTGTCGGGCGGCCAGCTCGGATCGACCTGGCCGGCGGGGACGGTGACGGTCCAGCGGCGCTTGCCCCTGCTCAGGGAGAGCGTGGCGGCGTCGGGACGGTCCGACAGTCCGAGCGCGTGGAGGATGTCGGGCATGGCGAGGAAGATCGGCACGTAGAGCTTGGGGCCGATGGCGTTCTCGGCGGCGCTGATCTCGGCCGCGCGGCGGATGGCCTCCGCCACCGGTACGCCGCCGATCGCCTCCACCTTGGCGCCGACCAGCCCGGCCTGCGCGGGCGCGGCGGCGCGGACGTAGAGGCCGTCCTCGAACAGGTAAAGCTTCAGCGGGAGCGAGGGGAAACCGAATTTGGCATCCTTGAGCGGCTCGATCCGGGTGTGGCCGTCGCCGACCATCGCCGCGATCCGCATCAGGCCCACGATGATCTGGTTGCGGCGGAGCGTGGGGATGCGGGCGTGGAGATCGGCGACCGCGGCGGCGAAGCGCTCGCGACTGACCTCGTGGTAGAGGTTCTTGTGCCGGCGCTCCATTTCGGCGGCCATGAAGGCGAGGTCGGCGCGCCATTGCTCGGCGGTGAGATTGGCAACCCGCCCCGCCTGGGCGGGCGCCGAAGCCGAAGCTTGCGTCGGCATGGCGGCGGCCAGGGCGAGCGCCGTCGCCCCGAGGATCAGGGTTCTCATCTTGGCAGTTCCTTGTGGCGGGGGTTGAGGGGCGGCGGCGCTCAGCCGCTGCGATATCGTCGCAGGATCGTCTCGGCTTCGCGCACCTGGCGCAGCGCCCAGGCCGCCTTGTCGCGAACCGACGGGTCGGGATCGTTCAACGCCGCTTCGAGCGCGGGTGCGATCGCCGGGTCCTGGAGGTCGCCGAGCGCGTGCGCCGCCTGCCGCCTCACCGCGGCGTGCGGGTCGCGGAGCAAGGCGGCGACGTCCTCCGCATGGGCGACGGAGCCCAGGTCTCCGAGCGCACGCGCCGCCTCCCCACGGACCTCGGCGGCGGGGTCGGCCAGCAGCCGCGCCACCGGGGCGGCGGCGCCCGCCGGAGCCGGCCGCATCTCGGACAGGCCCCACAGCGCGATCCGCCGCACCGCCGGCTGATCGTCGCGCAGCGCCGCCAGCAGCGGGCGCGCCGCGGCCGGCTCGTCGAACAAGGTGCTGCCCTGGACCCGGCGCGCGTTCCAGTCGCGGAGGCGCATCGCGCGGGCGATGGTCCGCGCCTGCGGGCTGTCGAGGCGGGCGAGCTTGGCCGCGGCGGCTTCGCCCGCGCCCGCCTGCCGGCCGAACGGCGCCTCGACGATCGGCTCCGCCGCGGCGAGCGCGCCATTGAGAGCGATAGCGGCCGCGAGCGAGCCTGCGGCCCAGCCGAGCCGCGCGGCGCCGCGCGGGCGAGCGGGATCGAGCACATGGGCGATGC
>DASVRK010000078.1:0-13499 GCA_036388655.1 Allosphingosinicella sp.
GGCGCCGGCGAGCTCGCCGGCTATCCGGTGCCGGCGCCAATGCTCGAGGCGCTGAGGCTGGCGGAGCCGGAGACGGCGGCGGCGCTGCGCACGGTGCGGCTGGCGAGCGACGCCGCCGAGGCCGATCACAAGCTTCCCGGTCCCGCCCTCTGGCGCCGCTCCGAACCTGGCAATTCGTTAGAACTTGCCGATGCAATCGCTTTGGATATTGAGATTTGGGTGCGGCAATGCGACGCCTCCTGAGCTTCCGATGCGACGGCGCCGCGCTCGCCGCCTCGCTCGACGCGGCGGAGGGACCGACCGGCGTCCTGATCGTCACCGGTGGCTCGCAGACCCGGATCGGGTCGCACCGCCTGTTCGAGCGGCTGGCCCAAGGCCTGGCCGCCGCCGGCTACCCCGCCTTCCGGTTTGATCGGCGCGGCGTCGGCGACAGCGAGGGGGAGGATCCGGGCTTTCGGGGCAGCGGCCCCGACCTCGCCGCCGCGGCGGCCGCGTTCCGGTCCCAGACGCCGGGCGTCCCGCGAGTCGTCGGCCTCGGGCTGTGCGACGGCGCCACCGCCGGCGCTCTCTTCGGAGCGGCGGCGGGCCTCGACGGCCTGATCCTGGTCAACCCCTGGTTGGTCGAGGCCGAAGCCGATGCGCCGCCGCCCGCCGCCATCCGGCGCCATTATCGCGAGCGCCTCACCAGTCTCGAAGGCTGGAAGAAAATAGCCACGGGCGCAATATCCTGGCGGAAGCTGCTCAAAGGGTTTTCGAAGATCGCCAAGGCCGCGCCCTCCCCGCTTGCCGCCGACGTCGCCGCCGCGCTCGAAGCCGGGAAGCGGCCGGTCGCCCTCATCCTGGCACGCGGCGACGCCACCGCCATCGCCGCCGAAGCCGAGTGGCGCTCCGCCCGCTTCGCCGCCGTCAGGGAAGTCTCGCCGCCGATCCTTCATGTCGAAACCGACTCGCACACCTTCGCCCGAGCCGGCGACGAGGCGGCGCTGCTGACGGCGTGCCTCGCGGCGTTAAGCCGCTTCTGAGGCTTCGAACTCCATTTCCGCGAGGAATTTCTCGGCGTCGAGCGCGGCCATGCAGCCGGTGCCGGCGGCGGTCACCGCCTGCCGGTACACTTTGTCCATCACGTCGCCGCAGGCGAACACGCCCGGGACGCTGGTGAGGGTGGTGCCGGTCTCGACCTCGATATATCCGTCCGCGTCGAGCCGGAGGTGGTCCTTGAACAATTCGGTCGCCGGCGTGTGGCCGATCGCGACGAAGCCGCCCTCGGTCTCGAGCCGCTCGATCTCGCCGGTGCGGGTGTCGCGAAGCTCGAGCGCGACCAGGCCCTCCGGCTCGCCGCCGGCGACGAATCGCGCCACTTCGCGGTTCCACAGCACCTTGATGTTGGGATGCTTGAACAGCCGCTCCTGGAGGATCTTCTCGGCGCGCAGCGAATCACGGCGGTGGATCAAAGTGACGTCATGACTGTGGTTGGTCATGTACAGCGCCTCCTCGACCGCGGTGTTGCCGCCGCCGATCACGGCCACCTTCTTGCCGCGGTAGAAAAAGCCGTCGCAGGTCGCGCAGGCCGAGACCCCCCTGCCCTTCAGATGTTCTTCGGACGGTAGGTTCAGCCATTTGGCCTGGGCGCCGGTGGCGATGACCAAAGTGTCGCCCGAATAGATGGTGCCGCCGTCGCCGATCAGGCGGAACGGCCGCCGGCTGAGGTCGACCTCGACGATATGGTCCCACATCATCTGCGCCCCGACATGTTCGGCCTGGGCCTGCATCTGCTCCATCAGCCAAGGGCCCTGGATGACGTCGCGGAAGCCGGGATAATTTTCGACGTCGGTGGTGGTGGTGAGCTGGCCGCCGGGCTGGATGCCCTGGACGACGATCGGCGCGAGGCCGGCGCGGGCGCCGTAGATCGCGGCCGACAGGCCCGCCGGGCCCGACCCGAGGATCAGCATGCGGGTGGAATGGGTAGCGGCCATGCGTGTCTCGCTTGAGCTTAAACTGGGTTATGCCGGCGCGAGATAGGGGTTCGCGGGCTCCGCGCCAACCTTTCCCGCATTTGCCGGGCGGCGGCCGCGCTGATAATGCTGGAAGCCAGGAACGGATACGCGAAAAGGGCCTCGACATGACCGCGCACGACAATCCCCTCGGCCTCGACGGTTTCGAGTTCGTCGAATTCACCGGACCCGATCCGGAGGCGCTGGCCGGATTGTTCACCGCCATGGGGTTCACGCATCTCGGCAACCACCGCTCCAAGAACGTGCGCCATTACGGGCAGGGCGACATCAACTTCATCCTCAACATGGAGCCTTCGGGCCAGGCCGGCAGCTTCCGCAGTGCCCATGGCCCGTCCGCCAACGCGATGGCATTCCGTGTGAAAGACGCAGCGAGGGCGTTTGAAATGGCGGTCGAAAGAGGCGCGACCCCGGTCGAGGTGGCGCGCGGGCCGGGCGAGCTCGACATCCCGGCCATCGAAGGCATTGGCGGCTCCTATCTCTATCTGGTCGACCGCTTCGGCGCCGAGCAGATTTACGACGTCGACTTCGAACCGGTGCCCGGCGCGAGCCGCGACGGCAATGCGGCCGGCCTCCACACGCTCGACCACCTCACCCACAATGTGAACCGCGGCCGCATGGATCACTGGGCCCAGTTCTACGAGACGATCTTCAACTTCCGGCAGATTCGCTATTTCGACATCGAGGGGCAGCAGACGGCGCTGGTTTCACGCGCCATGACAGCACCCGACGACAAGATCCGGATTCCGTTGAACGAAAGCCAGGACGAGCACAGCCAGATTGAGGAGTTCCTGCGCGAATATAAAGGCGAAGGCATCCAGCATATCGCGCTCTCCACCGACAACATTTTCGGCACAGTGGACCGGTTGCGCGCCAACGGTATCCGCTTCCAGGACAGCCCCGAAACCTATTTCGACCTCATCGACCAGCGCCTGCCCGGGCACGGCCACGACGTCGCCGAGATGCGCAAGCGCCGGATCCTGATCGACGGCTCGCCCGAGACCGGCGAAGGCCTGCTGCTTCAGATCTTCACCGAGAACATGATCGGACCGATCTTCTTCGAGATCATCCAGCGCAAGGGAAATCAAGGCTTTGGCGAGGGCAATTTCAAGGCTCTCTTCGAATCGATCGAACTCGACCAGATCCGCCGCGGCGTGTTGCCGGCGGCCAAGGAACATGCCTGAGGGCAGCCGATTGAAGGGACCAGCAATGCGGCATATCAGTGACAGCGAGGCGGGTGGGGACCTGCTCCAGGTCAGGGAGTTCGTCGCCGCCGCGCAGCAGGCGGAGACGCTGCCGGATCTGCACGCTCTGCTCGAGGCGGTCTGCGCCGACCTCGACATCGACCATTATCTGTTCGCCAGCCATGTCGATTTCGGCAACCCGCCGCCCGGCGCGGTGGCGCTCGGTAATTACCCGCGGGAATGGGTCGCCCGCGCCCGGCAGAAGGGGGCGTGGCGGAGCGACCCGATCCTCGCCGCCTGCGAGAAGACCAGCGCCGGCTTCCTCTGGAGCGAGCTCGCCCGGCTGATCCCGATGTCAGGGCCGCAATATGCCTTCGTTCGGGAGGGCCAGCGGTTCGGCCTCGGCGACGGCTTCAGCGTGCCCAACCATGTGCCGGGCGAGTTGCTCGGATCGTGCCATTTCGCGGTCCGCCCCGGCGTTGCCATCGCCGATCGCAACGTCTCGATGCTACAGACGGTCGCCAGCTTCGGCTTCGAAGCGGCGCGCGTGCTCTCCCGCGACGTCGAACGGCCGGTGGTGCTGAACGCGCCGCTCACCGACCGCCAGCGCGACTGCGTCTTGCTCTCGGCCAAGGGCAAGAGCGACTCGACCATCGCCCAATTGCTGGGCCTGCGCCCGCGCACCGTCAACGAGCATATGGAGGGAGCCAAGCGCCGCTTCTGCGTCGCCACCCGGCAGCAGCTGATCGTGCGCGCGCTTTACGCCTCGCAGATCACCTTTTCGGAGGTGCTGCAGTAAAGCGGCCCATCACCCGGCCGCGCGGGCGGCAATTCGGCCAATTGTACCACGACACCCCCTTCCCGCGGTCGATCTCGACCGATTCGCAGCGCAGCAGCCGGGTCATGAAGATGCGCGCCTGCTGCATCGAGAAGTGGAGGCCGAGGCATTTGTGGATGCCCCCGCCGAACGGCACGAACGCGAATTTGTGGCGGGCGGCCTCCGCCTCGGGCGCGAAGCGGAGCGGGTCGAACTCGGTCGGCCGGTCCCACAGGCCGGCGATGCGGTGGGTGAGCAGCGGGTTGACGCCGGTGATCGTGCCGGCCGGAATGCGGTGGCCGTAAATCTCGACGTCCCGGACGGCGCGGCGCCAGACGATCGGCGCCGGCGCGTTGAGCCGGATCGCTTCCTTGAAGAACATGTCCTGGCGCGGCAGCGCGGCGGTCGCGGCGTCGGCCGGGTCGTCGAGCCGGACCCCCTCCAGCTCCTCGCGCAGCCAGTCCGCCCAGCCGGGCTCGGAGGCGAGGAACACGACCACCGAGGTCAGGCCCGAGGCCAGAGTGTCGTGCGCGGCCGCGAGCAGGAAAATCAGCGAATCGACGATCTCGCGGTCGGAGAGCAGCCGGCCCTCCTCGTCCTTCAGCCGGCAGACGCGCGAGAAGATGTCGTCGTCGAGCGAGACGCGCTTCTGCTGGATGAGGCCGCCCATCTGCGCCTCGAGCCTGGCCTTGCTCCAGAAGCCGCGCGCCGCCACCGGGCTCAGCCAGGGCGAGCGCACCACCGCCAGGAGGGCGCCCATCATGTAGGAGAAGTGCCGGACCGCGGCGCCGCCGCCCTGGTCGAGCGGCAGGCCGAGGAAGGTCGAGGCGGCGATCCGCAGCGTCAGCGCCTTCACCTCCTCATAGACGTCGACCGGACCCTGCTCCCATGACGAGACGGCGCTGTCGATATCGGCCGCGAAGATGCGCTGATAGCCGCCCAGCCGATCCTGCCGGAACGCCTCGCCGATGATCCGCCGGCTGGTGCGGTGGTCCTGCCCGTCCTTGACCAGCAAGGCGCCGGGGAAAAACGGTTCGACCAGGGGGGCCCAGCCGCCATAGGCCGAAAACGAGCCGGCCTTGTCGAACAGGACGAGCTCGTTCGCTTCCGCCCCGATCAGCTGCACGTTCCAATTGCCGCGGCCGTAGAAGCGATAGACCGGCCCGTAGCGCTCATACATGCGCTCGGCGAATTTGAGCGGGTCGACCAGCGCCTCGGGGACGATGCCGACGAAGGGAAGGCCGAGCTTGCCCGGTATGTGCGCCACGTCCGCCCGCCGGATCTTTGGCAAGGCGTCGACGTCGGCACGCTCGAACGTCCACCGCGCCGCCGCCGGCGCGGCCTTGGCTACGGGAGCTGCGGATATTGGGGCGGCCGGCAAGAGTCGGGCAGCGAGCGTGGCCAAATGCGCCTCCTTCGTTGGGCAAGGAGGATAGGCACGGCGCGAGCGGCCCGGCGACCCCGGTGATTACCGGGGTAGCCCGCCGCCGCCGCTGCGGCCACCTTGCCTCCCGTCACAGGAGGAATGCTGCATGATCGATGTCGTCGATCCCGCCTCGCGCTGGCGGTTCTCGCAGCCGCTGATGGAGATGTACCATCACCGCAAGCGCGTGTTCGTCGATCAGCTCGGCTGGGCGCTGCCGTCGGCCGGCAGCTGGCTGGAGCTGGACGAGTTCGACCACGACCATGCCGTCTACCTGCTCGCCCGCGACCGCGGCGAAGGCACCCATCTCGGGTCGGTGCGGCTGCTGCCGACCACCCGCCCCCACATGCTCACCACCACCTTCGCCGAGCTTTGCCCGGACGGGCCGCCGCAGGGCGAGGATTGCTGGGAGATATCGCGGCTCGTCACCAATCCGGCGACGGTGCGCGGCTCGACCTGCATCAGGGTGCATCGGATGCTGGCCGGGGCGCTGGTCGACTTTGCCCGCCTGAACGGGGTCCGCCGCTACACTTTGGTGGCGGAAATATCGCGCGTCCCGGCTTTGCTCGCCGTGGGCTGGCTGGTCACCCCGCTGTCGCTGGCCAGGCGGGTCGGCGCGGAAACCATCCAGGCGCTGCAGATCGACGTCGACGAGGCCACCGGCGAGCGGCTGAGGCGGCGGTCCGGCTCGGACCGGCCGGTGCTCGCCGGCGCCTTGAGCGGGCGCTGCGCCGCATGAAGGAGGGCCGTCCGATAAAGCGCCCCCGCGCAATGCAGGGAGACGGAGACCGACTTATGACGTCACCGCCCGAGCGGCCGTCCGATGCGGACGAGCCGGCGCTGCCGCTGCCGCTGTCGACCGAGCGCATCGAATCGTTCGCCCGCCGCGTCGGCATGCTCGCCGACCTGCTGCCGCGGGCGCGCACGGCCAGCCCGCCCGGCGAGATCGCCGCCTTCGCGCGCCAGCTCTACGAGGAGCGCCGGATCCGCGACCGCATCTTCGCGGGCGACCTGTTCGGCGAGCCCGCCTGGGACATCATGCTAGACCTCTATGCGGCCGAGGAGGAAGGCCGCGAGACCAGCCTCGCCGGCGCCTGCGCCGCCGCGGCGGTGCCGCCGAGCACGGGGCTTCGCTATCTCAACGCGATGCTGGAGCTCGGGCTGATCGTCTCCGAGGGCGGGAGCGAGGCCGGCGAAGACGGGCGCGTCCGGCTCAGCGGCCCGAGCCGCGCCCAGATGCGGCAGCTTCTCGGTCGGATGATCGCAGCTCGTCACAGTCACGGCGGAGCTGATGAAGCGCAAGATCGAGATGAGCCGCCGCCTGGCTGAGCCCCAATCCATCGAGCGTCTCGAGGCAGGCGCGCAGGCTCCGCTCGACGTCGAGCAGCGCATCATAGCCATGCTGTCCGGCGGCGGCGGGGTGCCCAGCATCTTCACCGGCCATCACGGTATCTCCTCACCAACCGCTCGCGCCGGGGATCAAGCTGCCTACAATGCATAAAAGCGGATCGACAGAAAGCGCAAATCCGTCCGCTTCGGCGCGGGCGGGGCGGCGCCGAGCGGCCGCGGCACGATCGCGCGGTCGCAGCCGGCGGAACTCAATCTGCCCGGTAGTCGAGGTTCTTGCTATGGACGGTGCGGCTGCCCTCGCGGGCGAACTGGCCGCTGAGCGTCTGCGCCAGCGTCAGCAGCGCCTGCTGCATGTCGGGTGGAAGCCCCAGATAAGCGGACAAGAGGTCGCTCGCCCCGCTGCCCAGCCAATGGCCCTCGCTACGGCGGCCGGTGAGCACATAAAGCACGTCGACTCCCGCCTCCGCCAGGCGCGCGAGATAATCGGCACGCAAGTCACGCCGGTCGTTCTCGTACAGGCTCTGCTTTGCGACGTCCGTATTGACCCGGCCCGCAAATTCCACCTGCTTCAGTCCCAGCCGTTTGCGCTCTTCAGCCAGTCTATTGCCGAAACTCATCGCTTTTGATTGTTTTCCCTTGACTGGTCAACGGGAATCATTGACTCAAGCACCCACCTTTCGATGCATTGCACATGCACTCCCGAGATGTCGCGTGGAAATCAAAAACCTATGAGACTTGACGAGGCGAATCCGGACGAAAGAGTGCTGGCCGCCGCCGCCAGCGCCGTGCTCGCGGCGCTGCGTGGGCCGCTCGATCAGGAGCAGCTTCCCGGCCCGGCCGTCGCGGCGCTCCGGCTGCTGGAGACGGCGCTTCTTCCCTACGACTATCGCCGCGAGCAATAACGGCCGCCGCCCCGGCTTGTGCACCGGGGCCCGGCTCGATTAGGTTTGGGCGGTGCCGAACCCGACGCTCGACTGGCGACACAAGGCCCTCCCCGAGGCGGCTTCGGGCCTGGACGGCGGCGCGATCGGCGCGCTCGGGCTGAGGCTGCTCGACGGCGACCTGATGATGCCGGCGGCGATCCTCCGCGATGCCGCGCTGCGCCACAATATCCTCGCCATGCAGGCCTTCGCCGATGCCCATGGAGCCAGGCTCTGCCCGCACGGCAAAACCAGCATGAGCCCCGAGCTGTTCGCGATGCAGGCCGAGGCCGGCGCCTGGGGCCTGACCGCGGCGACGGCGCATCATGTCCGCATCTACCGGCGGCTGGGCATCAGCCGCATCCTGCTCGCAAACCAGCTGGTCGGCCGCGCCGACATCGCGTTCGTGCTCGATGAAATCGCGCGCGACCCCGAATTCGATTTCTACTGCCTTGTCGATTCGCCCGAAGCGGTGGAGCTGCTCGCAGCGGCGGCGCGGGCGGCCGCATGCCCGCGGCCGGTGCAACTGCTGGTCGAGGCCGGCATCGGCGGCGGCCGCACCGGCCTTCGCGACCCGGCCGAAGCGCTCGCCCTCGCCCGCAAGGTGGCGGCCGCCGCGCCGCTGCTCGCGCTGCGCGGGATCGAAACTTATGAAGGCATCCATCAGGCCCGGCCCGGTGCCGCCGCCGAAGCGGCCGACATGCTCCGCCGCGCGGCCGAGCTCACCGCGCGCGCGCTGGCGGAGCGGCTGTTCGCGCCGGGACCGGTGATCCTGTCGGCCGGCGGCTCCGCCTTTCTGGACCTGTGCACCGCCGCTCTCCCCGCCCGCATCGCCGGCACGCCGATCGAGCGGGTGCTGCGGCCGGGCTGCTACGTCACCCACGACAGCGGCCTCTATGTGCGCCTGACCGACGGCAGCGAAGCCCGCGGGCTGCCGGAGCTGCGCCATGCGCTCGAAGTCTGG
This sequence comes from Allosphingosinicella sp., assembly GCA_036388655.1. Lineage (GTDB taxonomy): Bacteria > Pseudomonadota > Alphaproteobacteria > Sphingomonadales > Sphingomonadaceae > Allosphingosinicella. Next base: position 8,668 of record DASVRK010000078.1, read on the forward strand.
GGGCTCGTCCAGTCGGTGCCCGAGCCCGGGCTTGCCGTCGTCGGGCTCGGCAAGCGCGACGCCTCGTTCGACGTCGAACCGCCCATTCCCTTGTGGCTGCACCGCCCCGGGCGGGCCGGTCCGCCGGCCCCGGCCGATGGCCTGCGCGTGCTCGCTATGTGGGACCAGCATCTCAGCCTCGCCTCGCCGGCCGGAGCGCTCGCCGTCGGCGACATGGTCGGCTTCGGCATCTCGCACCCTTGCGCGACCTTCGACCGCTGGCGGGCGCTGCTCCGCGTCGACGAGGAATATCGCGTCACCGGCGCCGTCACCACCTTGTTCTGAGGCGGGTGCTGGAACGTTCCCCGGCGAAAGCCGGGGTCCAGCGGCGCCGGCGCACACACTAGGCTCCGGCCTCCCCCGGGGTGCAATGGGCCTACGCGGGCGCCTCGAACATGGGCCGATCGAAGCTCACCACCCAAAAGCTCGTCTCCGCCCCCTCGACGCCGAAATCGTTGTCGTTGACCAGCAGAAGCTCGGTCCGTGAGAGGATCGCCATGCCTTCGAGGTCGGCGGCCACCTCGGGCGCGTCGTCGCTGCTGAAGATCAGCGTCTTGGCAAGCACCGGCAGGCCGGGATCGCCGCCCGCGCTGAGCTCCTCCAGCGTGGGGCGGGTGTCGATATCGAGATGCTCGTCGGGGATCACCGCCGCCGGATCGAGCGCGATCCGGTAGATCTTGGTCGTCTCCGATCCGCGCTCCAGCACGAGCAAAGCGTCGGCGCCGTCGAGGATGATCTCGCTGACCTTGAGGTCGCTCTTCTCGAGCGGCCCCTTGGCGCTGTCGCGGCGGAAGCTGTCCGGCGAATCGAGCGGGTAGAGATATTGCGCCGTAACCGCGCCCGAACCCGCGTCGAGCCGCCACAGCCGGACATGCGCCGCCTCGGCATGCGCCTGCTCGTCGGGGTGCGCCAGCGGGCTCTGGAAGGCGAGGTACAGCCATTGCTCGTCCGCCGACAGGGCGATCGCCTCGAAGCCGCGGTTGAGCCGGCGCGCCGCGGCGATCGCCGGGAGCGCGGGTTCGACCGGATAGCCGGCGCCTTCGAACAGCGGCTCCTGGCCGGCGGGAACCCAGCGCCAAAGGATGCGCCCGTCCGGCCCCAGCCGCAGCAGCGACGGCCCATATTCGTCGCCGACCCAGAAGCCGCCATCGGCGAGCGCGGCGATCCCCTCGCTGTCGGCGCCGCCGGGGTCGGGCGGGATCGGCCGCCCGTCGAGGTCGAGCGCCGGCTCGCATTCGGCATGGGCGCCGCGCGGCACCGGCAGCCCCGATATCGGCCGCCCCCGCGGGTCGGCGATCGGCATCGAGCGGACCAGCTCGACCCGATCGCGGAGCACGCGAAGCTCGGCCAGCGCCGGGCCGAGGTCGAGCCGGGGCATGATCTTGGCGCCGGCTCCGACGTCCAGGATTTGAAAGTGGCTGAGCCCGAACCGCTCCACCGCGGTCTCGACCTTGAAATTGGGGCCGCGGTCGCCGACCGCCCAGACTATCCCCGGCGGATCGCCGCGGCGGCGCGACAGGCCCGAGCCGAAGCCGGCGACGATCGGGATCGGCTTGCCGGCGCTCGGGGTCGCGCCCAGCTCCGGGTCGGACCAGGCGAGCCTGCGGACGGTGAAGCCGCCGCTCATGCCGCGAGGAACCCGCGGATCCACCCGCCCATCCGCGCCCGGTCGTTGGCGGCGTCGAGCGAGGCGATCGCCCCGTCGGGATCGGGCAGCCGGTCGCGCCGCACCTCGATCAGCGCCTTGGCGTAAGCGGGCTCGAACTCGGGATGGCATTGGAAGGAGATGGCCGGCTGGTCCTCATATTCGAGCATGCCGAAGCAGCTAAAGTCGCTATGGCCGATGACGCGGCTGCCCGGCGGCTGCTCGATTACCTGGTCCTGGTGGGAGACCGGGATCGCGACCGTGCCGGCGCCGTCCATCCAGGCGGCGGGCCGGACGACGTGATAATCCTGGAGCCCCGCCGCCCAGCCGAGCTCCGACCGCACCACCCGGCCGCCGAACGTCTCCGCCATGATCTGGTGGCCGAAGCAGATGCCGACCAGCTTGGCCCTGCCCTTGGCTTCGCGCAGAAAGGCGGCCAGCCCGGCGATCCAGGGGAGCTTGTCGTAGACCCCGGCCGGCGAGCCGGTGATCAGATAGGCGGCCTGCTCGTCGGGCCGCGCTGGCAACTCGCCGGCTTGCGCATCGTAGACGGCGTAGCGATAATCCTCGCCCAGCAGCTTGGCGAACATCTCCGGATAGCCACCGAACCGCCCGGCGAGGTCCAGCGGCGGCTTGCCGGTCTCGAGGATGCCGATCTTCATATGCTTACGCCCGCGTACCTTGGTCGCGTCCTAAGACCCGTTTCCACGCCGGGATTCAAGCAGCGGCGCAACGGCGCCATCTCCCGACCCGCCCGACCCGCGCCGGCGGAAGGCGGTCTCCAGGAAGCGCGCCCCCGCGAGCTGCAGATGAGCGGCTCTGAAAGCTCAGCACCATCGCGCAGATGAACCCGGACTGGCGCGACCTCTCGTCTGACAGGCTGCGCCTGGTCTGGGCCCCTGCCTTCGCAGGGGCACAAAATCGCCACAGAAGCCGCGACCATTCGCCGGCAGCCGCACCTGTTCCCCTGCGAAGGCAGGGGTCCAGTCTCGGGCTGGCGCTTTAGCGGCAGTCCGGTCATCCCTCCCGGAGGAAGGCCGGATATGTTTACATCATGGCGAGCGGCCGCAACGGCACTCTATACGCGAGGTGACCAGCGATCTCGCGCAGCGGGTGTGGCAGCATCGCAGCCATGTGGTGCCCGGCTTCACACGCGCATATGGCTGCAAGCTGCTTGTCTGGTATGAAGTTCACGACGACACGGCATTCTGTTTCCCGCGCGTTCCAATCGGGGAATTCCGTAAGGTGAATCGGGGTCCGCGGACGACGGACCGTGCAGCCCGAGCAGGAACTTAGTTGAAGCTTGGAGGGTTTTCACTGGGCATGCCGGCGCTTCGGTTCGGCATCTCAAGGGGCAATCGGTTGGTATCGCACAACCGCGGAGACACTGCCGGAAACAAGGAGCGTTGGCCGCGGGCCGGCCGCTCCCGGCCAGTCGACCGCGCGGCAGCGACGCCGCCCCATCGCTCCCACTCCTCGCGTAATCGCAGCATGCCGGACGCTCGGTCCGGCCGGTGGCTAAGCCCCCGGCCGATCTCCCGCGCACCATGAACGGGCGCGCACCTCGCTGGTTCAGCGGCACCCGTTCCCCGGCAGAACGCCAGTCTTATTCGATAATGTCAAAGACACAGGAGAGATAAGATGTGCTGGACTTGCAACCCGACGTTGAAGAGCGCCTTGGCCATCAATCATTGGGCCGACATGATGGGGATCGACGCTTCGCAGATGGCGGCGCTGTCCGCCGGCGAGGAGCCCACCGCCGCGATGGGCGATGAGCCGCTCGCCACCGGCCCGACCGACACGATCCCGGACGAAATCACCAACAACAATCCCGAGCTCACAGTGGGCGGAAGCCCGATCATCTCCACCATCGACGCGCCGGGCGACCAGGACGTGTTCAAGGTCGAGCTGACCGCCGGCCAGAATTATGAATTCGGCCAATATGCGACCACCGACGGCCCGACCCACGTGCCGCTGACCGACGCCTATCTCGAAATCTATGACGCCCAGGGCAACCTGCTCGCCACCGCCGACGGCGGCGGCCCCGACACCCCGTCGGGGCTGGATGCGCTGCTCACCTTCCGCCCGACCGAGAGCGGCACTTACTATATCAACGCGCGCGCCTTCGACAACGCGCCGGAAGACGGCACCAACGGCGACATCGTCGGCGATTATGAAATATTCGCCCGCGAATCCAATTATAACGCTTATTACGACGTCGACAGCCCGCTCCACTCGCTCGACTGGGGCACCCAGGTCGACGGCACGGTGCGCAATCCCGATGGCGAGGAAGGTCCCCGGCCGACCGGCAACGAGGCCAACGGCACGCCCGAAAGCCCGTACCAGATCGAGGGCAAGAACGTCATCACTTACTATTTCGCCGAGACGGGCGACGTCTATGTGACCGAGGATCCGACCGATCCCGGCCTCACCGACACCATCGTCGCCTCGGGCATGGAGGATTGGGAGAAGCAGGCGTTCGTGGACGGCTTCAACTCGTTCTCGGCCGTCGCCGACGTGGTCTATGTCGAGGTGTTCAACCGCGCGGAAGCGGACTTCAACCTCATCACCTATAACGGCACGCCCCAGGCCGGCGTCCTCGGCCGGATGAGCCCGCCCGACACCCACAATGAGGGCCAGGCCGAGTTCAACCGCAACGGCCCCGGCTGGAATGAGGAACAGCTGCGCCCGGGCGGATTCATGTTCGGCACCGTGGTCCACGAGCTCGGCCACGGCCACGGCATGGCCCACCCGCACGACAATGGCGGCCGCTCGAGCGTGATGCGCGGCGTCGAATCCACCGGCGGCGCCTTCAGCTACACGCTCGGCGCCTACAATCTGAACCAGGGCGTCTTCACCATGATGTCCTATCAGGACGGCTGGCAGAGCTCGCCCTACGGCAACTCGCCGGATGACGGCTATGGCTATCTCGCCGGGCCGATGGCGCTCGACATTGCGGTGCTCCAGGACAAATATGGCGTCAACGAAGAGACCGCCACGGGCGACGACATCTACCGCCTGAAGGACGTCAACGCCGCGGGCACCTCCTACGAGGCGATCTGGGATGCCGGCGGCCACGACCTCGTCGCCTATGACGGCGCCCGCGATTCCAAGATCGACCTTCGCGACGCCACCTTGCAATATGAGC
>DASVRK010000079.1:0-2366 GCA_036388655.1 Allosphingosinicella sp.
GGCTTCGAGGAGTTCTTCCGGCGGTTCGGCGCCCCGGTGCCGGACGGCGGCGGCGAGGCACCCAGCACGCAGCGCGGCGGCTCGCTCGGCTCGGGCTTCATCATCTCGCCGGACGGCTATATCGTCACCAACAACCATGTGATCTCGCCGGCGCGCAACGGCGCCACCGTCGAATCGATCACCGTCACCCTCACCAACCGCCAGGAATATGAGGCGGAGCTGATCGGCCGCGACACCGCCTCCGACCTCGCCTTGCTCAAGATCCGCGCGAGCAACCTGCCCTATGTCCGCTTCGGCGATTCGACCCGCACCCGGGTCGGCGATTGGGTCGTGGCGATCGGCAATCCGTTCGGCCTCGGCGGCACCGTCACCGCCGGCATCGTCTCGGCGCTGCACCGCTCGATCCAGGGCGCCGGCGCCTATGACCGCTACATCCAGACCGACGCGTCGATCAACACCGGCAATTCGGGCGGACCGATGTTCGACATCAACGGCAACGTGATCGGCATCAACACCGCGCTCATCTCGCCGACCGGCGGCAATGTCGGCATCGGCTTCGCCATCCCCGCCGAGCAGGCGCGGCCGGTGATCGACGCGCTGCGCCGCGGCCAGCGCCCGCAGCGCGGCTATATCGGCGTCAGCCTGCAGCCGCTCGACGAAGGCATCGCCGAATCGCTCGGCATCGAGCGCAATCGCGGCGAGCTGATCCGCGGCGTCCAGGCTGGCGGGTCGGCGGCGCGCGCCGGCATCCAGCAGGGCGACGTTGTGATCACGGTGGCCGGGCGGCCGGTCACGCCGGACGAATCGCTCGCCTATCTGGTCTCACAGCAGCCGATCGGATCGCGCGTCCCGCTCGAACTGATCCGCAACGGGCGGCGCCAGGTCATCAACGTGGTCATCCAGGAGCGGCCGACCGAGGAAGAGCTGGCGCGGATCAACAATGCCGAGGAAGCGGAGGTGGCCGAAACGCCGGAGGCGCAGCAGTCGACCGGCCAGCGCTCGGCGCGGCAGAGCCTGGGCGTCACCGTCCAGACGCTGACGCCGGAGATCGCCCGTACGCTGCGGATGACCGACACGACCGCCCGCGGCGTTGTGATCGCCTCGGTCGATCCGTCGAGCGATGCCGCCGCCAAGGGCCTTCGCGCCGGCGACGTCATCCTGTCGGTCAACCAGCGCGCCATCACGACGCCGGAGGAGGCAGCCGCCGCGGTCGAGGCGGCGCGGAGTGCGCGCCGCAGCTCGGTGCTGCTGCTCATTCGCCGCGGCAACACCCAGCCCATCTATGTCGGCGTGGAGCTCGCGCGCCGCTAATCGGCTGCTCCCGCGAGGGAGGGCAGGAACAGGTGAAGCCTCCGGGACGGTCAGCCGTGCCGGAGGCTTTCCTTTTGCGCGAGCGGCGCAAGCTCGGCTATGCCTCGGCGCCAACCCGCCGCTCCTCGAGCGGGAGCCGAGGCAAGGACCCAGTTTGAGCGAGACGGACATCTTCATCGGCCTCGGCGGCGGCGGGGCCCAAAGCCTGCCGCTGAGCCGCGCCAACCGCCACGGCCTGATCGCCGGCGCCACCGGAACCGGCAAGACGGTGACCCTGCAAGGGCTCGCCGAAAGCTTCTCCGCGGCCGGAGTCCCGGTCGTCGCGGCCGACGTGAAGGGCGACCTTGCCGGCATTGCGATGGCCGGATCGCCGACCGCCAAGGCCCACCCCGCGCTCGCCGCCCGCGCCGCCGAGATCGGGCTTTCGGACTTTGCCTATTCCGACAATCCGGCGATCTTCTGGGACGTGTTCGGCGAAGCCGGGCACCCGGTCCGCGCTACCGTGTCCGAGATGGGGCCGTTGCTGCTCGCGCGCCTCATGAACCTTTCGGAGGCGCAGGAGGGCGTGCTCAACATCGCCTTCCGGCTGGCCGACGAGGAAGGGCTGCTACTGCTCAACCTCGAGGATTTGCAGGCGCTGCTGCTCCATTGCGCCGAGCGCGCGGGTGAGCTTTCCGCGCGCTACGGCAACGTCACCAAGCCGAGCGTCGGCGCGATCCAACGCCAGCTGCTCCAGCTCGAGGCGCAGGGCGGCGGCGGCTTCTTCGGCGAGCCGGCGCTCGACATTGCCGATCTCATGAAGGTGGACGAGCTCGGGCGGGGCTTCGTCAGCATCCTCGCCGCCGACCGGCTGATGGCGAGCCCGCGGCTCTACGCGACCTTCCTGCTGTGGCTGCTGTCCGAGCTGTTCGAGGAGCTGCCCGAGGTCGGCGACCTCGACAAGCCGAAGCTGGTCTTCTTCTTCGACGAGGCCCATCTGCTGTTCGACGACGCGCCGCGCGCGCTCCAGGACAAGATCGAGCAGGTGGTGCGGCTGATCCGGTCGAAGGGCGTCG
>DASVRK010000080.1:0-4978 GCA_036388655.1 Allosphingosinicella sp.
CAAGTTCGCGATCCACGATAGCGTTTAGAAGCTCGATCGCCGGACGTGGCAGGCCGAAGTGCAGCACGGCATCCTTGTAGTCAGCCGGAAGGCGCGTTTGGAGCCGCCTTTCAACCTCTTCCAGTTCCTTTTCGCTGACGGCATCAGGCGTGCTGTCGGGATGCGTCTAAAGCGCGATGAAGCGGCTCATGCTCATCGCTCGGTCTTAGCCTTTCACGACGGGATTGAGGAAGAGCGCCAATGTCTCCTTTCCACCCATTCGGACATTGGCGCGCTCGCTTCTCGTAAGGACCCCACCTCGCAGAAGCCGCCTGGGGTTCGGCGTTGCATCTCTCCCGTTCCCCGGCGAAGGCCGGGGTCCAGCTTCCCTCCGCCTTCCCCGGCGGCCGAGGCACGGGTGAAAGCTTTCGCTGGAATGTCGAGGAGCTTACGCTGGAACGAAGGGGTGAGCGGCCCCGAGCGGTTCGCAGCGGCGCCGAGTTGCCCGACATGCGATGGATCGTCATGCCAGCGAAAGCTGGCATCTCTCTTTCCTTGAGCGGGGGAGAAGAAGGGGGATTCCAGCTTTCGCTGGAATGACGGATCACCGCGCCCGTTCACCGCCTCCGCCAATTGCCCGGCGGAAATCGTTCCCCGGCGAAGGCCGGGGCCCAGCTCCCTTCCGTTCCCCGGCGAAGGCCGGGGCCCAGCTTCCCTCTCCCGTCCGCCCGAACCGAAAAGCCCTGAACGACCGCCCGCACCGGAACAGAAAAAGAACTTTCCTACACGCCCCGATTCGAGCCACGCTCCCCTTATGCCCGAGTCGGACCCTATCCGCTGCCGCCGCGGCTGGCGGCGCTCACCGCTTCGCTGCCGCTCCACGAGCTCGCCTTCACGCCCGTGCCGGGGCGGACGCGGCGCGACGGCTGGTCGCCGGAGCGGCAGCAGGCGTTCATCCTCCGGCTGGCCTTGTGCGGCTGCGTCAACGCCTCGGCCAGGGCCGTCGAAATGCAGGCCCGCGGCGCCCACAAATTGCGCGAGCGGCCGGGCGGTGAGAGCTTCGCAGCCGCCTGGGACAAGGCGTTCGAATGGGGCCGCGAGAGCCGGATCGACCATTCGATCGAGCGCGCCTTGGCCGGCGAGATCCGCTCTCATCATTATCGCGGCCGCGTATGCGGCGAGGACATCCGCTTCGGCGACGGCCTCTCCATGGCCGTCCTGAACGCGCTGAAGCCGGTGTACCGCGACACCGACGACAAACGGTTTTTACGGCGCAGATGAGGGTATTTAGTGTACTTTCGTGCCCTTTACCGGCGCCCGCCAGCCGCCCCGGCAGCCGCCGTTCAGGCGGCCCGGGCCCGCTCCATCGCCTCCGACGCCTCCAGCCAGCGCGCCTCGGCCTCGGCCAGCTTGGCGCCGGTTTCGGCGTGCAGCTTCATCAGCTCGGTCATGGTCAGCCGGGCGTCGGCCGCCGTTGCCGCGGACGGGTCGAACATCGCCTGCTCGATCTCGCGCTTGCGGGCTTCCAGCCGCGCGATCTCGGCCTCGGCCGCCTCGGCCGCCTTGCGCAGCGACTGGCTCGCCCCGCGCGCTTCGGCCGCCGCGCGGCGCTCGTCCTTGCGGCTGCGCTTCGGCGCCTCCTTCCCGGCCCCGCCCCCTTCCCCGGTGCGGCCGAGGATGAGGTCGGTATAATCGTCGAGGCTGCCGGCGAACTCGCGCGCGGTGCCGCCGTCGACCAGCACCAGCCGGTCGGCGGTGAGCTCGAGCATGTGGCGGTCGTGGCTGACCACCACCACCGCGCCCGAATAATCGTTGAGCGCCTGGACCAGAGCCTCGCGCGCGTCGACGTCGAGATGGTTGGTGGGCTCGTCGAGGATCAGCATGTGCGGCGCGTCCCGCGTGATCAGCGCCAGCGCCAGCCGGGCGCGCTCGCCGCCCGACATCCTGGCGACCTGCATGGTCGCGTTCTCGCCGGAAAAGCCGAACCGGCCGAGCTGCGCGCGCACCGCCGCCGGCGTCGCCTTCGGCATCAGCCGCGTCATATGCTGGAGCGGCGTGTCCTCCCGATCCAATTCCTCGACTTGATATTGGGTGAAATAGCCGACCTTGAGCTTGCCCGAGGCGCGCATCTCGCCTTCCATCGGCGCCAGCTGCGCGGCGAGCAGCCGCGCCAGCGTGGTCTTGCCGTTGCCGTTGCGGCCGAGCAAGGCGATGCGGTCGGTCGGGTCGAGCCGGAGGCTGACCCGGGACAGCACCGGCTGGCCGGGCGCGTAGCCGACCGCGGCCATGTCGAGATTGACCAGCGGCGGCTTCAGTTCGGCCGGGCTCGGAAAGTCAAAGCTGAGGCTCGGATCGGCGGCGACTTCGGCGATCGGCTGCATCCGCGCCAGCGCCTTGGCGCGCGACTGGGCCTGCTTGGCGGTGCTGGCGCGGGCCGAGTTGCGGGCGATATAATCCTGCAGCCGCGCGCGCTGCACCGCCTGGTTGGCGCGCGCCGATTCGAGCTGCGCCAGCCGCTCGGCATATTGCTTCTCGAACGCGTCATAGCCGCCCGGATAGAGCGTGACCTTGCCCTGCTTGAGGTGAAGGATGTGGTCGACGACGTTGTTCAACAGGTCGCGCTCGTGGCTGACGATCAGCATCGTCGCCTTGTAGCCCTTGAGGAAATTCTCGAGCCAGAGCGTCGCCTCGAGGTCGAGATGGTTGGATGGCTCGTCGAGCAGCAGCAGGTCCGGCCCGGAGAACAGCAAGGCGGCGAGCGCGACCCGCATCCGCCAGCCGCCCGAAAAGCTGTCGAGCGGTTGCTGCTGCATCTCCTCGTCGAAGCCGAGCCCGACCAGAATGCGCGCGGCGCGCGCCGGGGCGGCGTGGGCGGCGATCGCGTTCAGCCGCTCGTGGACCTCGGCGATGCGGTGCGGATCGGTGACGGTCTCGGCCTCGTCGAGCAGGGCCGCGCGCTCGAGGTCCGCCGCCAGCACCGTCTCGAACGGCGTCGCCGTTCCCGCCGGCGTCTCCTGCGCGATATAGCCGAGCCGGGCCGCGCGCGGCATGTCGATGCCGCCGGAATCGGCCTCGAGCTGCCCGGCCACGACCCGCATCAAGGTCGACTTGCCGGCGCCGTTGCGGCCGATCAGCCCGACGCGGCTCCCCGGCGGCAGCGCGGCGGTGGCGCCGTCGAGGATGGTACGGCCGCCGAGCCGCACGGTGATCGCGCTGAGATTGAGCATGGCGCGCCCTTAGCCCGGACGGGCGCTTCTGTCAGGGGGGATATTGCTAGAGCACGTCGGCGAACATGAACCACAGCATGGCGAGCCAGGCCGCGACCGCGGCCAGGCCCAACAGCCACCAATAGCGGGCCGGCCGCTCCTCCTCGCCGCCGGGCTCGCTCACAAAGCCGCCCGGAACGGCGTGAAGTCGGTCGCGCGGTCGTAGACGTCGACGCCCTCGCGCCGTTTGAGCCAGCCGACCACCACATAGGTGACCGGGGTCAGCAGCGCCTCCCAGCCGACCTTGAGCGCGAACTGCACAGCCAGCACCGCCAGCAAGGTGTCGTTCGCCCAGACGCCGTAGAAAGCGAGCGGGTAGAAGATCAGGCTGTCGATCCCCTGGCCCACGATCGTCGAGCCGATGGTGCGGCTCCACAGATGCCTGCCCCTGGTCCACACCTTCATCCGCGCAAGCACGTAGCTATTGGCGAACTCGCCCGCCCAGAAGGCGGCGATCGAGGCCAGCACGATCCGCGGCACCTGGCCGAACACCTGCTCGTAAGCCCCCTGCCCCCCCCAGTCCGCAGCCGGCGGCAGCGCCACCACCACCGCCGCCATCAACGCCATGAACAGCAAAGCTCCGAACCCGGCCCAGATGCAGCGCCGCGCGCGGGCATAGCCGTAGACCTCGGTCAGGATGTCGCCGATCACATAGGAGACCGGGAAGAACAGGATGCCGGCCCCGAACGGCACCGGGCCGAAACCGGGCAGGCTCACCACCGCGACCTTGCCGGCGCCGAGCACGTTGGAGAGCAAGAGGATGGTGACGAACGCCGCCATGACGAGGTCGAAATAGCGCAGCCGCTCGCCCCGCAAGGCGGCGCCTTCGACCGGCCTGATCTCTCCCCCGTCCACGGCGGCCACGACTAGCGCTGTTCCGCTCGCCTTGAAAGCGCGCTAGAGCGAAGCCGTCGCGCGCCCGTAGCTCAGCCGGATAGAGCACGAGCCTTCTAAGCTTGGGGTCGCAGGTTCGAGTCCTGCCGGGCGCGCCAGTGTTCCGGCAGCTCGGCGAGGCGCTCTGACCGCGCTAGCCGAACATTGCCCGGGCCGCGGCGAGGCGTTCGATGCCGGCTTCGAGCGTGTCGCGGCTCTTGGCGAAGCAGAGGCGGACGATGTGGCGGGCGGGATCCTCGGCGTAGAGCGCCGAGACCGGGATGGCGGCCACGCCGGCTTCCTCGACCGCGCGCTCGCAGAAGGAGACGTCGTCGAGCGCGATGCCGGATGCGGCGAGATCGATCGACACGAAGTAGGTGCCCTCGGCCGGGAGCGTCGCGAAGCCGGCGGCGCGGAGGCCCTGATCGAGGAAGCCGCGCGCGGCGGCAAGCTCGCTCCGCATGGCGGTGAAATAGCCGTCCTCCTTGGCCAAACCGTAGGCGATCGCGGACTGGAGGTTGGGCGGGGTGGCGAAGGTCAGATATTGGTGCGCGCGCATGATCGGCGCCGACAGCGCCGCCGGCGCGATCGCCCAGCCGACCTTCCAGCCGGTGAGCGCGAAGATCTTGCCCGCCGAGCCGACCTTGACGGTACGCTCGGCCATGCCCGGCAGCGCCGAGAGCGGCACGAATTCGGCCGCGTCGAACAGCACATGCTCCCAGACCTCGTCGCTGATCGCGACCGCGCCGTGCGCGACACAGGCGGCGGCGAGCAGCGCCAGCTCGTCGCGGCCGAACAGGCGCGAGGTGGGGTTATGAGGGTTGTTGAAGATGACGAGGCGGGTGCGGTCGGTGAAGGCG
>DASVRK010000081.1:0-12384 GCA_036388655.1 Allosphingosinicella sp.
TGCGGGATGGCGGCCACCGGTTGCACGTTGTCGAAGGTGAGGCCGTGGCCGGCATGGGGCTCGATGCCGTTCTTCCACGCCAAAGCGGCGGCGTCGGCGATGCGGCGCAGCTCCTCGGCGCGCGCCTCGCCTTCAAGGTGCGCGTAGCGGCCGGTGTGGAACTCGACCACCGGGGCGCCGAGGCGAATGGCGGCGTCCACCTGTTCTTCGGTGGGCTCGATGAACAGGCTGACGCGGATGCCGGCGCCGGACAGCCGGTCGATATAGGGCATCAGATGATTGTCCTGGCCCGCCGCGTCGAGGCCGCCCTCGGTGGTGCGCTCCTCGCGCTTTTCGGGAACGATGCAGGCGGCGTGCGGGCGGTGGCGGAGCGCGATCTCCAGCATCTCCTCGGTCGCCGCCATTTCGAGGTTGAGCGGGATGGTGAGCCGCTCCATCAGCCGCGAGATATCGTCGTCGGTGATGTGCCGCCGGTCCTCGCGCAGGTGCGCGGTGATGCCGTCGGCGCCCGCCGCGGCGGCGGCGAAGGCGGCGCGCACGGGATCGGGATGGTCGCCGCCCCGGGCGTTCCGGATCGTCGCGACATGGTCGATGTTGACGCCTAGGCGGAGGTGGCGCGTCACGCCGCCCCTTCGGCTTCGCTCGGGACGGGCTTGCGGCTGCCCGGCTTTTCGGGCGGCAGCGCCGCCAACGCGGCCGGCAGGTTCTGCGGCTCGTAGACCGGCACGTCGAGCGCGATCAGCGGGAAGAAAGGCACGCCGAGGTCGGCGAGTCCGTTCGACCGGTCGATGAGGGCGGCGGCGGCGATCACCTCCGCGCCGGCCTGCCGCACCGCCTTCATCGCCTCCTTGGAGGACAGGCCGGTGGTGACGACGTCCTCGACCAGCAGCACCTTCTGGCCCGGCTCGACGGCGAAGCCGCGGCGCAGCTCGAACGTGCCGGCCGGCCGCTCGAGGAACATGGCGGGCAGGCCGAGCGATCGGCCCATCTCATGGCCGATGATTACCCCGCCCATCGCCGGCGAGATCACCAGCTCCAGCTTCGACTTGATCTCGAGCGGCAGCGTTCGGGCCAGCGCCGAAGCGAGCCGGGAGGCGCGGGCGGGATCCATCAGCACCCGCGCGCATTGCAGGTAGCGCGGGCTGTGGAGCCCGGAGGAAAGGATGAAATGCCCTTCCAGCAGCGCCTCCACCGCCCGGAATTCGGCCAGGATTTCGTCTTCGGTCATGGCTCCTCCCGGGCGCGGCGCGGCTGCCCGCCAGATAGGCCGGAGCGGCCTTCTTCTCAAGCTTTCCGAAAAACCTACCTACGGCTTGAGGCCGGCCCATCCGCTGCTATAAGGCGCCGCGACTTAGCCTGTCCCGACCGAATCCATCCCGCTCGCCCTGGGCGGCCCAAGGGGTTTAGATGAAGACTCTGCTCAAAGTGATCGCCCTGGCCGGAGCCATCGGCTTGTCCCCGGCGGCCGCGCCCGCGCAGGATGCGAACCTCGCCCAGCCCAAGCAGGCGCTGACCGCCCAGCCGCAGGCGATGACCGGCGCGGCGGCGCGCCCGGCCCCGCAATCGACGGCGGGCGCCACGACCCAGCCCGAGCAGGTGTCCGACCCCGCGCTCGCCACGCCGGCCGAGGAAGAGCCCAGCAACGCCCAGATCGCGCAGACCACCCAGACCGCGCAGGCGCTCGGGCCCCGCTCGGTGCCGCAGATCGGCGTCGGCCAGCCCGACGGCCGCATGAACCTCCAGGACCAGTTCACCCCGATCGGCGAGGAGGCGGCCTGGTTCCACAACGTCATCCTGCTGCCGGTGATCACGGCGATCTCGGTGTTCGTGCTGATCCTGATGCTCTACGTGATCGTCCGCTACCGGCGCAGCGCCAATCCGGTGCCGTCCCGCACCACCCACAACACGCTCATTGAAGTGCTGTGGACGTTGGTGCCGGTGATCGTGCTGGTGGTGATCGCGGTGCCCTCGATCCGGCTGCTCGCCAACCAATATTCGCCGCCCACGCCCGACCTCACCGTCAAGGTGATCGGCAACCAATGGTATTGGACCTACCAATATCCCGACAATGGCGATTTCGAGATCGTCTCGAACGGCCTCACCGACGCCCAGGCCAAGGAGCGCGGCGAACCGCGCCAACTGGCGGTCGACGAGCGCATGGTGGTGCCGGCCGGCGCGACCGTGAAGCTGATCATCACGTCCAACGACGTCATCCACGCCTTCGGCGTCCCCGCCTTCTGGGTGAAGATGGATGCCGTCCCCGGACGCCTCAACGAGAGCTGGTTCAAAGTCGACAAGCCGGGCCTATATTACGGACAATGCTACGAATTATGCGGAGCCCGCCACGCCTATATGCCGATCGCCGTGGAAGTGGTGCCGCCGGCGCAATATGCCGCCTGGGTGGCCTCCAAGGGCGGCACCATGCCTAACAAGGTGCGGCCGACCTCGTCCGACGCGACCCAGAACTCGCCGATCTCCAACCCCGGGGCCGGGCCAGCGACTCCGACCGCGGGCGGCAGCGCGACCGAGACCAGCCCCGAACCGACCAACATGATCGACGCCACCATCGCGCCCCCGGTCTCGAGCCAGGGCGCCGCCGAATCCAGACGCGGAAGCGAATAAGAGCATGACCGACACCACTGCCAACGCCGTCCATTTCGAGGCGGGCCACGCCCATGCCGGCCATCACGACGCCGATCACAAGCCGGGCTTCTTCGCGCGCTGGTTCATGTCTACCAACCACAAGGACATCGGCACGCTCTATCTGATCTTCGCGATCGTCGCGGGGATCATCGGCGGCGCCATCTCCGGCCTGATGCGGGCCGAATTGGCCGAGCCCGGGGTCCAGTATCTTCAGGCCTGGGCCGGCGCCGGCGCGACCTTCGACGAGGGCCTCCATCTCTGGAACGTGCTGATCACCGCCCATGGCCTGATCATGGTGTTCTTCATGGTGATGCCGGCGATGATCGGCGGGTTCGGCAACTGGTTCGTCCCGATCATGATCGGCGCGCCCGACATGGCCTTCCCGCGGATGAACAATATCAGCTTCTGGCTGCTCGTCCCCGCCTTCATCCTGCTCTTGGGCTCCTCCTTCGTCCCCGGCGGCACCGGCCTCGGCGCCGGCACCGGCTGGACCGTCTACGCGCCACTCTCGACCTCCGGGTCCTCGGGGCCCGCGGTCGACATGGCGATCCTGTCGCTCCACCTCGCGGGCGCTTCCTCGATCCTGGGCGCGATCAACTTCATCACGACCATCTTCAACATGCGCGCGCCGGGCATGACCCTGCACAAAATGCCGCTGTTCGTGTGGTCGGTGCTGGTCACCGCGTTCCTGCTGCTGCTGGCGCTGCCGGTGCTGGCGGGCGCGATCACCATGCTGCTCACCGACCGCAATTTCGGCACGTCATTCTTCGACGCGTCCGGCGGCGGCGACCCGGTCCTCTACCAGCATCTGTTCTGGTTCTTCGGCCACCCCGAAGTCTATATCATGATCCTGCCGGGCTTCGGCATCGTCAGCCAGATCGTCGCGACCTTCAGCCGCAAGCCGGTGTTCGGCTATCTCGGCATGGCCTATGCGATGGTGGCGATCGGCGTGGTCGGCTTCGTCGTGTGGGCGCACCACATGTTCACCGTCGGCATGGACGTGAACACCAAGATGTACTTCACCGCCGCCACGATGGTGATCGCGGTGCCGACCGGCGTGAAGATCTTCTCCTGGATCGCCACCATGTGGGGCGGCTCGCTGTCGTTCCAGACCCCGATGATGTGGGCTTTGGGCTTCATCTTCATGTTCACGGTCGGCGGCGTCACCGGCGTCGTGCTCGCCAACGGCGGCGTCGATAACGAGATGCACGACACTTATTATGTGGTGGCCCATTTCCACTACGTGCTCTCGCTCGGGGCGGTGTTCGGGCTGTTCGCCGGCTGGTATTACTGGTTCGGCAAGATGTGGGGCCGAGATTATAACGAGCTGCTCGGACAGCTCCATTTCTGGGTCTTCTTCGTCGGCGTGAACATCCTGTTCTTTCCGATGCACTTCCTCGGCCTGCAAGGCATGTCACGGCGCGTCCCCGATTATCCGGACGCGTACGCCGGGTGGAACGAGTGGGCCACCGTCGGCTATATGATCATGGCGGTCGGCATGATCTTCTTCTTCGTCAACATTCTCTGGTCGCTCCTGTTCGGCAAGCGCACGCCGGACAATCCCTGGGGCGAAGGCGCGACGACACTCGAATGGACCTTGTCGAGCCCGCCGCCCTTCCACCAGTTCGAGACGCTGCCGAAGGTCGATTGACGCGCCCTCCCCTCCCGCCCGCGGGAGGGGAACCAGGAGTGAGCGGCGCCCCGCTGGCCGCGCTCCGATCCATTGAGAATTCCGCCCCCGGCACATCCCGCAAGCAGGAGGGACTATCGCCGGGGTGACGTGGCAGGTGAAACTGATATGTCTGGCATCGTGCTGCAACAGACTCAGGCCGTTTCCGCCGATTGGCGGGACTTCGTGGCGCTTACCAAGCCGCGGGTGATGACGCTCGTCGTCTTCACCGGCCTGTGCGGCCTCGCCGCCGCGCCGACCCAGATCCACCCGGTGCTCGCCTTTACCGCCATCCTCTGCATCGCCTTGGGCGCGGGGGCGGCGGCGGCGCTCAACCAATGGTATGAGGCCGACATCGACGCTTTGATGAAGCGCACCCGCAACCGGCCGCTGCCCGCCGGCCGGATGGACCGCGACACCGCGCTCCACTTCGGGGTCGGCCTCGGCGCTTTCTCGGTGCTGCTGATGGGGGTGGCGACCAACTGGTTCGCGGCCGCGGTGCTGGCCGTCTCGATCCTGTTCTACGTTTTGGTCTACACCGTCTGGCTGAAGCGGCGGACCCCGCAGAACATCGTCATTGGCGGCGCGGCGGGCGCGTTCCCGCCGGTGATCGGTTGGGCGGCGGTGACCGGCGACGTCGGCCTGCTCCCCTTTCTGCTGTTCCTGCTGATCTTCCTGTGGACGCCGCCGCATTTCTGGGCGCTGTCGCTGTTCGTCCGCTCCGATTACGCCAATGCCGGGGTGCCGATGCTTCCCGTCGTGTCCGGCCCAAAGGTCACCCGGCAGCAGATCGCGCTCTACACGCTGCCGATGGCGGTCTGCGCGGTCGCCCCCTGGCCGCTCGGCCTCACCGGGCCGGTCTACGGCCTCGCCGCGGCGGCGCTCAGCCTGGCCTTCGTCGTGCTGGCCGCCCAGGTGCTCGCCAACCGCGCGACCGAGCCGGCCGCGATGAAGCCCGAAAAGCGCCTGTTCGCCTTTTCGATCCTCTATCTGTTCGCCGTGTTCGGCGCTTTGGTCATCGACCGGTGGCTGTTCGCGTGACGCCCGAGGACCCGCTCCGCGCCCGCCAGCGCAGCCGCGCCCGGCTGATGGCTTTGCTGCTCGGCGCCTTCGTGGTGCTGATGTTCGCGATTACCATCGCCAAGATGAGCGGCGGCGAATGACGACGCTCGCAAGGAAGAACGGGCGGACGGCGGCGCTCGCGGCCCTGCTGGTGGCGGCGATGGTCGGCCTCGCCTTCGCCAGCGTACCGCTCTACCGCCTGTTCTGCCAGGTCACCGGCTTCGGCGGGACCCCGCTTCGCGCCGACCAGGTCACCGTCCAGGCCACCGGCAAGCTGATCAACGTCCGCTTCGACGCGAACACCAATTCGGCGCTGCCGTGGGAGTTCAGCCCGGAGCGCAACGTCGAGCGGGTCGCGGTCGGCGCGCGCGACATGGCCTTCTACACGGCCCGGAACCTGTCCGATAAGCCGGTCACCGGCACCGCCACCTTCAACGTCACGCCGGCCCAGGCCGGGCAATATTTCACCAAGATCCAATGCTTCTGCTTCACCGAGCAGACGCTGAAGCCCGGGGAGCAAGTCCGCATGCCGGTCGTTTTCCAGGTCGACCCGAAGATATTGGAGGATCCCGACGCGCGCAGGATCAGCGAAATCACCCTGAGCTACACCTTCTACCCGGTGGACCAGGCAAAAACGGACGGTTAGAGGACCCCCAGTTCCCCGCCATGCCGGGGCCACGAGAGAGACTGGATACCGGCGCTGGCCGGTACGCAAGGACGGAAACGAGAATATGGCCGGAGCGAAGAACCACCAATTCCACATCCTGCCGCCGAGCATCTGGCCGTTCATCGGCAGCTTCTCGGCGCTCGCCATGGCGGCCGGGGCGATCATGTGGATGCACGACATGGCCGGCGGCGGCTATGTCTTCTTCGCCGGGCTGGTGGCGGTGCTGTTCGTGATGTTCAGCTGGTGGGTGGACGTGGTCCGCGAGGCGCGGTCCGGCGACCATACGCCGGTCGTCCAGCTTCACCTGCGCTACGGCATGATCCTGTTCATCGCGTCGGAAGTGATGTTCTTCGTTGCCTGGTTCTGGGCCTATTTCAACGCCGCTTTGTTCCCCTCGCCGGTCGAATCGATCGGCGGCGTGTGGCCGCCCGAGGGCATGCACGTGCTCGACCCGTTCGGCTGGCCGCTGCTCAACACGCTCATTCTGCTCTGCTCAGGCACCACCGTCACCTGGGCGCACCATGGCGTGATCCACGGCGATCGCGACGCGCTCAAGAAGGGGCTGTGGGCGACGATCGGCCTCGGCATCGTCTTCACCGGGGTGCAGGCCTATGAATATGCCCACGCGCCGTTCGGCTTTGCCGACAATATCTACACCTCGGCTTTCTTCATGGCGACCGGCTTCCACGGCTTCCACGTCATCGTCGGCACGATCTTCCTGATCGTCTGCCTGGCCCGCGCCTATAAAGGCGACTTCACCCCGCGCCAGCATTTCGGCTTCGAGGCCGCCGCCTGGTATTGGCATTTCGTCGACGTCGTCTGGCTGTTCCTGTTCCTCGCCATCTACGTCTGGGGCGGCTGGGGCGCGGCGACGCACTGATCCGGCCCGCCGCCTGATGCGGATTCCGTTTCTCCCCACCGTGATCGTCGGCGCGGCGGTGGCGGTGATGATCGGGCTCGGCCTCTGGCAGCTCCAGCGCGCTGAGTGGAAGGAGCGGCTGATCGCGGAGGCGGCCGCGCCGGGGCCGCGTAGCGCCACCCTCACCTGCACGGTCGACGCGCGGCCCGCCGCGCGCGCCGGCCGAAGCCGCGGCGGCGAGATCGGCTATCGCTTCCTGGTCCCATGCCGCGGCGCGGAGGGGACGCTGACCCTGGACCTCGGCTGGTCGAAGCGCCCGAACGCCCTCCCCCACCTCCGCGCGACCCGCACCTTCACCGGCACCTTTGCGGGCGGCCAGGCCGCCGCGAACCGCCTGCTCGTGCTCGCAACGCCGGTCCCGCCGCTGGAGCCGAGCGCGGTCCCGAGCGCCGCCGATCTCCCCAACAACCACCTCCTCTACGCGCTGCAATGGTTCTTCTTCGCCGCCGCCGCCGCCGTCATCTACGCCCTGGCGCTGCGGCGGCGGCGGGCCGGGGGATAGCCGGCTCCGCGGCCGCCAGGGGGCCGTTACGTGCAAGGTTCGACAAGTTCACCCTCCTGCCGGTGCGGTTGAAGCCGGAGCGGCCAGGGACTAAGTGCGCCCGACCCATGATGCAGCTCACCATCCTTCCCAACGGCCTCCGCGTCGCCAGCCGCGAGATGCCGGGCCTCGAGACGGCGGCGGTGGGGCTCTATGCCGATACCGGCTCGCGCTACGAGCCGGCGCGGCTCGGCGGCCTCGCCCACCTGTTCGAGCATATGGTGTTCAAGGGCGCCGGCGGCCGCTCGGCGCGCGCGATCAGCGAGGCGATCGAGGATGTCGGCGGCGACCTCAACGCCGCCACCGACCGCGATTCGACGAACTTCATGGCCTCGGTTCTGGCCGAACATGTCGGGCTCGGAGTCGAGCTCATCGCCGACCTCATCCTCCAGCCCCATTTCTACAAGACCGATCTCGAGCGCGAGAAGGACGTCGTCCTGCAGGAACTGGGCGAGGCGCGGGATACGCCGAACGACATCATCTTCGACGATCTGTGGTCGGCCGCCTTCGCCGACCAGCCGCTCGGCCGGTCCGTGCTGGGCGAGGAGGAGAGCATCGCGGCGATTACCGTCGACGATCTCCACGACTGGCGGCGCGGCCAGTATCGGGCGGAAAGCCTCGCTCTGGTCGCCGCCGGGAAGGTCGAGCATGCCGCGTTGGTCGAGCTCGCCATGCGCTATCTCAGCGAGCTTCCGTCGGGCGAGATCGCTCCGCCTTTGCCCGCCCACTTCACCGGCGGCGACCGGGTCGGACGCGCCTCCTCCGACCAGGCCCATCTCGCGCTCGCCTTTCCGGGGCCCGCGCAGCTCGACGGCGAACATTATGCGGCGCGGCTGTTCGCCGATGCGGTCGGCGGCGGCGCTTCGTCACGGCTGTTCCAGCAATTGCGCGAGGAGCGCGGGCTGGCTTATTCGGTCTATGCGAGCCTTTCCGGCTATCGCGACACCGGCCTGTTCACCGTCTATGCCGCCACCGCCCGGCGCCAGTCGGCCGCCTCGGCCCGCCTGATCGAACAGATCCTCACCGAGGCCGCCGCGGCGCTGACCGAGCGCGAGGTCGACCGCGCCCGCACCCAGGCCAAGGCCGGGCTGCTGATGGCGATGGAGAGCCCGTGGGGCCAGGCCAATTACGTCGCCCGCCAGCTCGCGCTCCACGGCCGGCTGGTCGAGCCGCGCGAGATCATCGCCCGGCTCGACGCGGTCACGGCCGACGAGGTCCGCGCGGCCGGAGCGAAGATGCTGGCCGGCCCGCGCGCCCGCGCCACGATCGGCTTCCCGGCCGCCCGCGCCGCGTGACGCCCGCGACCCTGATCGCGGAGCCTTGGAGCCATTACGGGCTCGTCGATTCGGGTCATGGGCGCAAGCTCGAGCGCTACGGCCGCTACAGCTTCGTCCGGCCGGAACCGCAGGCGATGTGGGCGCCGGCGCTCGACGCCTGGGACCCGGACGGCGAGTTCATCCCGGGCTCCGACGAAGAAGGCGGCGGCCGCTGGCAATTCGCCCGGCCGGTGCCGCGCGAGGGCTGGGAGATGGCGTGGGAGGAGGTCCGCTTCCGCGCCCAATGCACGCCCTTCCGCCACCTCGCTTTCTTCCCCGATATGGCCCCGCAATGGGCGTGGATGCGCGAGCGGCTCGGCCCCGGCAGCGAAGCGCTCAACCTGTTCGGCTATACCGGGGTCGGCACGCTCGCCATGTCGGCCGCGGGCGCGAGCCTCGTCCATGTCGACGCTTCGAAAAAATCCGTCGAGGCGGGCAAGGAGAATGCCGCGCTGGCCGGGCTCGCCGCCAACCCGATCCGCTGGATCGTCGAGGATGCGAGCAAATTCGCGGCGCGCGAGGTCCGGCGCGGGCGGCGCTATGACGGCATCATCCTCGATCCGCCCAAATTCGGCCGCGGCCCGGCCGGCGAGGTGTGGCGGCTCGAGGAGAATCTGCCCGCCCTGGTCGCCGATTGCGCGCGGTTGCTCGACGCGGACAGCCGCTTCCTGGTGCTCACCGTCTATGCGGTGCGCATGTCCGCGCTCGCGATCGGCGAGCTGCTGAGCCAGGCGCTGGCGGGGCTCGGCGGCAGGGTCGAGTGCGGCGACATGGCGGTCCGAGAGGAAACGCGCGGACTGCTGCTGCCGACGGCGATCTTCGCCCGCTGGTCGAAGGACTAGTCCCGCGCGGCGCGGATCGCGGCGCCGGCGGCGAAGGGAGCGGCCGCGACCAGCAGCAAAGATGCCGCCGCGAGCAGCTGGAGGGCGCCGGTGCCGCCGTTCCCGCCGACGAGGCCGGCGCCGAAGATCAGGATGGGTACGGCGAGCGGCAGCAGCAGAAGCCCAGCCAGCGCGCCGGTCCCCTTGAGGCCGGCGGTGAGAGCCGCGACCGTGAGGGTGAGGGCGGCGAGACCGGGCGTACCGACCAGCAAGCCGAGCTCCACCCGCGCCAGCGTCTCGGCGGACAGCTTCATCAGCGCGGCCGCGGGCACAGCGGCGAGCATCAACGGCGGCCCGAAGCTCAGCCAATGACCGGCAAGCTTGGCGAGCGCGACCGCTTCCTCGCTGAAGCCGCGCAGCGCGAGCTGGTCGAGCACGCCGGCGGCCCGGTCCGGCTCGACCAGCCGCTCAACGGGGAGCAGAGCGGCGAGCAGGGCCGCCATCCACAGCGCCCCGCCGCCGGCCTTGACGAGCAAAGGCCGATCCGGGCCGACGGCGAACGGGAAAAGAGCGGCCACGAGCAGGAAGAAGGCCAGCGGCAGCATCGCATTGCCGCCGCTGGCCGCGATCCGAAGCTCGCGCAGGACCAGCGCAATCATCCGAGCGCGACCTCGTCGGCTTGATCCAGCCCGAGCGGCTGGTGCGTGGCGGCGAGCACCGCCCCGCCCGCCGCCCGGTGCTCGGCGATCGCCCGCGCCAGCCGGGCCTGCCCGTCCGCGTCGAGGCCGTTCAACGGTTCGTCGAGCAGCCACAGCCGGGCGGGGCCGGCGAGCACGCGCGCCAGCATCGCCCGCTTGCGCTGTCCGGTGGAGAGCATCCGCACCGGCACCCGCGCCAGCTCGGCGAGGCCCATTGCGGCCATCGCCGGCCCGACCTCCACGCGATCGAGGCCCGCCCAGAAAGCGAGCGCCCGCTCCAGCGTCAGCCGCTCGTCGAGCGCGGCGCGGTTGTCGGCCAGCGCCGCGGTAGCGCGCTCGATACGGCCGGCGGCGGCATCGAGCAGTCCGGCGACGAGGCGGAGCAGGCTCGACTTGCCGGCGCCGTTCGGCCCGGTGACGACGGCCGCGCCGCCCGCCTGCAGCCTGAGGTTCAGGCCCTCGAACAGCAGCCGGCCGCCGCGCCGGCAGGCGACGTCTTCCAGCACCAGCAGCGGCGGACCGCTCACTCGCCGTCGCCCTC
The DNA here is from genome assembly GCA_036388655.1 of Allosphingosinicella sp. Taxonomy (GTDB): domain Bacteria; phylum Pseudomonadota; class Alphaproteobacteria; order Sphingomonadales; family Sphingomonadaceae; genus Allosphingosinicella. The sequence goes on from DASVRK010000081.1 coordinate 10,878, forward strand.
GGCCGCTTCCTCGATGGCGTGCATGTCCTCGTCGGAGAAGCCGAAATGGTGGCCGACCTCGTGGACGATGACATGGGTGATGAGATCTTCGAGGCTGACGCCGTCTTCGGCCCATTCGTCGAGCAGCGGCCGGCGGTAGAGGTGGATCATGGCGGGCAGCTCGCCCGACGCCATCGACGAGCGCTCGCCGATCGGCCGGCCGGTATAGAGGCCGGTAAGATCGAACGGATCCTCTATGCCGAGCTCGGCCAGCACCGCCTCCTCGGCAAAATCGTCGATCCGCAGGACGACGCCGTCGAGGTGGCGGCGGAAGGGCTCGGGCAGGCGCGCGATCGCCGCTTCGGCGAGGCGCTCGATCTCGGCGGCGTCGGGCGCGAAGGTTTGACGGTCGCTCACCGGCAGCGACATAAGGCCGAGACGAAGATTGCGCCAGCGCGGGAGGATCGGACGGTGAGGACATTGAGCGAGGAAGAGGCGGCCGAGGCCCTGGCCGGGCTGCCCGGCTGGAGCTTCGATGCGGGGCGGGGCGCGATCCTCAAGAGCTTCCGCTTCGCCGGTTTCGCGGAGGCGTTCGGGTTCATGACGGCGGTGGCGATCGCCGCCGAGAAGGCCGATCACCACCCGGACTGGAGCAATAGCTGGAACCGGGTCGACATCCTGCTCACCACCCATAGCGCCGGCGGCCTCACCGCCCGCGACCTCGATCTCGCCGGCCGCATCGAAGCGCTCGCCGGGTCGCTTGCCCTCGAGGCCCCCGGCGATTAGAGGGCGCTTCTTCCAGAGCATGCGGAGCGGTGGCCGAGTGGTCGAAGGCGCTCGCCTGGAAAGTGAGTATACGCCAAAAGCGTATCGAGGGTTCGAATCCCTCCCGCTCCGCCACCTTATCGACCAAAGAACTTCAAAGTAGCGTCAGAAGCCTAGCTTTTTCAGGCTTTCCGGGGTGCCGAGCGTCCGACGCTGTCCGGGGGTACGCGGTACAATCCCGCCGCTTGTTGGGGGCATCGTAGAGACACTCTCGAGTCGAACGGGGGCATCATGTTGACCGACATGAAGGCGCGTCAAGCTAGGCCGAAGGAGAAGGATTACAAGCTAGGGGACGCCGGCGGGCTCTACCTCTTCGTGACGAAAAAGGGGTTCAAGTCCTGCGCATGAAGTATCGGTACGCCGGCAAGGAGAAGCGACTTGTGTTCGAGCCATACTCGGATGTCTCGCTAGCCGAGGCGCGCGAGCGTCGTGATGATGCGAAGCGCCAGCTTCGGGATCTGCGCGATCCGGCTGTCGAAGTTATGAAACGCCGCCTCACGGCCGCGGCGGATCAGCTAGCCACTTTCGAGAACGTAGCCCGCCGATGGCACGCTATGCATGAACCTCGGTGGGCGACCGTACACTCGCACGATGTTCTACGAAGCCTAGAGCGGGAAGTGTTTCCCTCGCTGGGCCCGATCCCAGTCCGAGAGATAGACGCACCGCTCGTGCTGGCTGCCCTGCGAAGGATTGAAGCTCGAGG
>DASVRK010000082.1:0-2207 GCA_036388655.1 Allosphingosinicella sp.
ACCCGCAAGATTCCAGCTTGCGCTGGAATGACGATTCCTCCTCAGCGCCGGCCCTTGTCCCACGCCCCGGTCTTGAGGCTGGCGACGTCGACCCGCTTGCCGAGCCATTCGGCGAGCTCCTCGAAGCTCAGCGGCTTGTCGAGGACGATGCCGGCATGGCCCTCGCGGTACCAGCGGATGACGCCCTTCACCGGGCGCAGGCTCTCGACCGTGGCGACGACCGGCTTCCCCACTGACTGCCAGTCGCTCAGCGCCACCCGCATGCCGCCCTGCGAAATGTCGCGCACCTCGACCTTGTGGTAGAGCGCCCCGATCTTGACGGTGGCGCCGCAGGTGACTTCGAGCCGCGGCGGGCGCGGGGCGAAGCCGCCGCGCGGGCGGTGGCCGGCGAGCAGCTCGCGCACGTCGACCGTCTCGTCGAACTTGATACCGAACATGGCGTCGCGCACCCACACCACCTGGCCGGGCAGGCGGTGGCTGGAATCGAGCTCGATGGAGAGGCGCGCGCCGCTCGCCGGCGGGGTGCCGGCGGTTTCCGCCATCAGCCCGCCGGCCGAGATGTTGCGGATCCGGCAAAGGTCCTGCCAGTCCTCGGCGATCAGCCTGGCGAGCGGCAGGATCGGCGCGATGCGGTCGTCGGCGCGGCGGTCGGTCGGGCGCGGCACGTCGGTGGTGAGCGAGAAGGTTGCGCTTTCGAAGGCGAGCTCGTCGCGCTGGGCGCGGCCGCTGCCGATCTTGCGGCGGATCAATGCTCCGAACATGGCGTGCCTCTCTCCAACAGCGGAAATTACGGCCGCAGAGGTTTACCAAAGGTAAAGGGGTCGCGGCAGCGGAGGCCGTCATTCCAGCGCAAGCGCCTCGTCATTCCAGCGAAAGCTGGAATCTCCCTTCTTCGTCCCCGCCCGCAAGATTCCAGCTTGCGCTGGAATGACGGGAGGGGCCCCGGAATGACGGATCTCCCCCACGCACCCCGCCGCCCCCACCCCCGCACCCGCTTGGCATCGGGGGGCGGTGCGCTATAGCTGATCCATGTCAGATTTGTTCTCGTCCGCTTTCCCCTCCGCCGATTACGACGCCTCCTCGATCGAAGTGCTCGAAGGGCTGGAGCCGGTCCGGCGGCGGCCGGGCATGTATATCGGCGGCACCGACGAGCGGGCGCTCCACCACCTCGCCGCCGAAGTGCTCGACAATGCGATGGACGAGGCCGTCGCCGGCTTCGCCAACCGCATCGAAGTGACGCTCGAGCCCGGCAACCGGCTCACCATCACCGACAATGGCCGCGGCATCCCGATCGACGAGCACCCCAAATATCCGGGCAAGCACGCGCTCGAAGTCATTCTGACGATGCTCCATTCGGGCGGAAAATTCTCGCACAAGGCCTATGCCACGTCGGGCGGGCTGCACGGCGTCGGCGTCAGCGTCGTCAACGCGCTATCGGTCGAGACGGTGGTGGAGGTGGCGCGCGCCAAGCAGCTCTACCGCCAGACCTTCTCGCGCGGCCTCCCCACCTCGCCGCTGGAGGCGCTCGGCCCCACCCAGAACCGGCGCGGCACCGCCCTCACCTTCACCCCCGACCTCGAAATCTTCGGCGAGCATGCCAAATTCAGCCCGGCGCGGCTCTACCGGCTCGCCCGCTCCAAGGCCTATCTGTTCGCCGGCGTCGAGATACGCTGGCGCTGCGACCCCGCGCTGATCGACGACGACACGCCGGCCGAGGCGGTGTTCCAGTTTCCCGGCGGCCTTTCCGACCATCTCAAGGAGCAGGTCGGCGGCCGCGAATGCGCCACCGCCGAGTTCTTCAGTGGCCGCCAGGATTTCTCGAACGGCCAGGGCTCCGTCGAATGGGCGGTTGCCTGGCCGCTGTGGAGCGAAGGCGGCTCCTCTTATTATTGCAACACCATTCCGACCCCCGACGGCGGAACCCACGAGCAGGGAATGCGCGCCGCCCTCACCCGCGGGCTGCGCGCGTTCGGCGAGCTGGTCGGCCAGCGCAAGGCCAAGGATATCCAGAGCGAGGATGCCGTGTCGGGCGCCGAGATCATGCTGTCGGTGTTCATCCGCGACCCCCAGTTCCAGAGCCAGACCAAGGACCGGCTGACCAGCCCCGACGCCGCCCGTTTGGTCGAGGCGGCGGTGCGCGACCATTTCGACCATTTCCTCGCCGACCATATGGACCGCGGGCGGGCGCTGCTCGGCTTCGTGCTCGA
>DASVRK010000083.1:0-13049 GCA_036388655.1 Allosphingosinicella sp.
CGCCTTCAGGATGTGGGCGTCGAAATCGGTGTCGTTGACCTCGGGGTCGCCGAAAAAGGTGTCGCGGAAGCCGGTGAGCGGCCGTCCCTCGAAGGACGGAACGCCGCGGTCCACCACCCGATCGTCCTTGTTATATTCGTAGGAAAGGTCGATCCGCGTCGCCTCGCCCAGCGTGACGGCGGCGGTCGGGTTGATCGCGAAGCGCTCGCCTTCATAGACCTCGCGGTGGGTGTCGAACCGCTCATAGGCCGCGTTGAGCCGCACCGCGGCACTGGCGGCGAGCGGCTGGTTGAGGTCGGCCTCCAGGAGGAAGCCGCCTTCGCTGTCGACGCCGGCGCTGCCGCGCACGAAGCCGTTGGCGAGCGGCGTCTTGGTGACGCGGTTGACGATGCCGCCGCCGCCGCCGCGTCCGAAGATCATGGCGTTCGGCCCCTTCAGCACCTCGACCCGTTCGACATTGTAGAGGCCGCGATAATATTGGACGTCGTCGCGCAGCCCGTCGCTGAAGAAGTCGGCCGTGCTGTTGTTGCCGCGCAGCACGATCTGGTCACGGTGGCCCTCGCCCTGGCCGAAATTGGCGCCGGGGACGTAGCGCAGCACGTCGCCGATCGAGCGCATCGCCTGGTCGTCGATCTGCGCTTCGGTGACCACCGTGATCGCCTGCGGGATGTCGTTGAGCGCCGTCGGCGTGCGGGTGGCGGTGCTGGTCGCCTCGATCGCATAGCCCTTGCGCACGCCGATGACGATGATCGTGCCGTCGTCCTGCCCGGCAACCGCGGCGGCGTCGTCGGCGGCGAAAGCGGGGGTGGCGAGCGCCGAGGCGAGCGCCAGGGCGGAGATCGGACGGATGTGCATGTGGGCCCCTTTTCGGACGAGCGCATGTTTGCGTCTCGCGGCAGCCGTCTAATGCTGTTGCGATTTATTCGCAATAGCATTCGGAGTCTGGACAAATCTCCGGCGCGCGCTCGGCCGGATCTACGCGGCGACCCGCTTGATCTCGCCTTGCGTGGCGACCCACTGGTTCGTCATCTTCGACTGAAGATTGTGCGCGGCGGCCCGTTCTGATTCATTCGGCCGCGAGCAGCCGTTCCGCGCCGCCGAGATCGACCGACACCAGCCGGCTGATGCCGCGCTCGATCATCGTGACACCGAACAGGCGGTGCATGCGGCTCATCGTCACTGCATTGTGGGTGACGATCAGATAGCGTGTGTCGGTCTCGCCGGTCATCCGGTCCAGGAGGTCGCAGAAGCGCTCGATATTGGCGTCGTCCAGCGGCGCGTCGACCTCGTCGAGGACGCAGATCGGCGCGGGGTTGGTGAGGAACAATGCGAAGATGAGCGCGATCGCGGTCAGCGCCTGCTCGCCGCCCGACAGCAGGGTCAGCGCGGACAGTCTTTTGCCCGGCGGTTGAGCCATGATCTCCAGCCCCGCCTCGAGCGGGTCGTCCGATTCGACCAGTTCGAGATGCGCCTGGCCGCCGCTGAACAGGGTCGTGAACAGGCTGCGGAAATGGCGGTCGACCGATTCGAACGCCGCCAGCAGCCGCGCGCGGCCCTCGCGATTGAGGCTTCCGATCGATCCGCGCAGCCGGTTGATCGCCAGCCCCAGTTCCTCGCGCTCGGCCTGCGAATGCATGCGGCCTTGCTCGAGCTCGGAAAGCTCGCGCTCGGCGACCAGGTTGACGGGGCCGATCCGCTCGCGGTCCTGGGTGGCGCGGTCGAGCCCCGCCGACTCGGCCTGGGCAGGGGCGATGGTGGCGGCGTCGAAGCCGAGCCGTTCGGGCAGCAAAGGCGGCGGGCATTCGAAGCGCTCGCCGGCGATGCGGCCCATCTCGATGCGGCGGCTTTCCTGATTCTCGGCCCGGGCGAGGGCGCCGGCGCGCGCTTCGCGGGCGATCGACAGCGCCTCGCCGGCATCGGCATAAAGCTTTTCGACGGCGCGCAGGGTCTCCTCGGCGGCGCGCTCATAAGCGGCGGCGGCGGCGGCGGCTTCGGCGGCGGCGGTTGCTTCGGTTTCGATCGTGTCGAGCTGGGCGGCGAGCGCCGCCGGCGCATCGGCCAGCCGCTCCGCCTCTTCCTCGGCCTCCGCGATGCGGCGCGCCATGTCGGCCTGACGCCGGCCGGCTTCGGCGGCGCGCTTGCGCCAATCCTCATGTTCCTTTTTGGCCGCCTCGGCGCGCTGCTTGTCGGCGCTCACGGCGCGGGCGTACGTCGCGGCTTCGGCGCGCACTTCGGCGAGCGCGGCCTGCGCGGCTTCCGCCGTCTTGCGCAACTCGGACACCCGAGCTTCGGTCGCGGCGGCGTCGGGGAGGGCCGCGACCATCGCCTCGGCCTCGGCGGCGCCGGCCTTCGCTTCGGCCAGGTCGGCCTCCGCCTGCGCCATACGCTCGGCGAGGCCGGTGCGGCGGACGTCGAGCCGCTCGATCGCGACATTGGCGGCATCCTCTTCGCGGCCGGCGTCGCGGATCGCGCCATTGGCCTCGGCTTCCGCCCGCCGCCCGCGCTCGGCCGCCTCGCGCGCGCCCTGCATCTCGGCATAAGCGGCGACGATCGCGCCTTGGGCGCCTTCGACCGCGGCGGCGGCGGTGGGGAGCGCCTGCTCGATCTCGGCGAGCCGGTTGACCCGGATCAGCCGCTCGGCCGCGGCGGCGCCGATGCCGGTCGCGACGAAGCCGTCCCAGCGGCGCAGCCTCCCGTCGCGGGTGACGAGGCGCTGCCCGACCGCCAGCCGGATGCCGCCGTCGTCGTTCTCGACGACCCCGATCTGCGCCAGCCGCCGCGCCAGCGCCGGCGGCGCCTGGACATGGTCGGCGAGCCTGACCGCCGCCGCGCTCAGCGGCGGGTCGTCCGCCGCGGCTTCGGCGCCGACCCAGCGGCGCGCCCCGTCGCCTTCGACGACGGCGTCGAGATCGTCGCCGAGCGCGGCGGCAAGCGCGCGCTCGAAGCCGGGCTCGGCCCTGACATGATTGAGCGCGCGGTCGCCGCCGCTGCTCGCCACCGCCTTCAGCAACGCCTTGGCTTCGGATTCGAGCGCGGCCAGCGCGGCGCGGGCGGAGGCGCCCTCGCTTTCGGCACGATCGCGCGCGGCCGCGGCCGCCTCGCGCCGGGCTTCGGCCGCTCCGACCGCGGCGGTGGCTTCGATGAGCGCGGCTTCGGCGCGTTCGCGCTTGCCGCGGGCGGCGCGCTTAGTCTCGACCAGCGGCGCCTCGTCGCCAATCTCCGCCATCTGGCCGGCCAGCCGCGCCGCTTCGGCCTCGGCCCGGGCGAGCCGCGCGCGCGCCGTGTCCAGCGCTGTCCTGGCGACCCGCGCCTCGGCCTGCTCGCCGGCCTGCTCGGCCCGCGCCGCCCCGAGCGCGCTTTCGACCGCCCGGGCGGCATCCTCATGCTCGACGCTGCGAATGTCGATCGTGCCGCGCGCCGCTTCCGCCGCCGCCAGCCGCGCGGCGATGTCGGCCGCCTCGGCCTCGAGCCGGGCCAGCGCCGCGCGCGCATCCTCGCCCAGCGCCGCCTCGCGCGCCTGGTCGGCGGCCAGCGTCGCCCGCCGCGCCGTCAATTCGCCGATGCGCCGTTCGACCGTGTCGCGCTCGGCCCGGAGCGCCGCCAGCCGATGCCCGAGCGTTGACGCCTGCTCCCGCGCCGCCTGCGAGGCCGTGCGCCGGCCGGCCAGCGCCTGCGCGGCTTCGCTTTGGCTGGCGGCGGCGGCACGCTGCGCCTCGGCCGCCCGGTCGACCGCGGCAACGGCGGTCTGGGCTTCGGCCTTGGCGACGTCGGCGGCGGCGGCGGCCTCGCGCCAGCGCGCGAAGATCAGCCGGCCCTCGGCAAGCCGGATCTGCTCGGTCAGCTTGCGGTAACGTTCGGCGGCCTTGGCCTGGCGGCGCAGCGCCGCGGCCCGCTGCTCCATCTCGGCGAGCAATTCGTCGAGCCGGCTGAGATTGGCCTCGGCGGCGCGCAGCTTCTGCTCGGCATCCTTGCGGCGGACGTGGAGCCCGGCGATGCCGGCCGCTTCCTCCAGCATCATCCGCCGCTCGGTCGGCTTGGCCGCGATCACCTGCGCGATCTTGCCCTGGCTGACCAAAGCCGGCGAATGCGCGCCGGTCGCCGCGTCCGCAAACAGCAAAGCCACGTCCCTCGCCCGGACGTCGCGCCCGTTCACCCGATAGGCGGAGCCGGCGCCGCGCTCGATCCGGCGGGTGACCTCGACCTCGCCGTCGCGGGCGAATTGGGTGTCGCCCGGCACATCCTCCGCCTTGCGCTCGACCAGCAGCGAGACTTCGGCGAAATCGCGGGCGGGGCGGGCGGCCGTGCCGGCGAAGATCACATCCTCCATGCCGGCGCCGCGCATCGACTTGGGGCTCGATTCGCCCATCACCCAACGGATCGCTTCGAGGACGTTGGATTTGCCGCAGCCATTGGGGCCGACGACGCCGGTAAGGCCGGGCTCGATGCGCAGTTCGGCAGGCTCGACAAAGCTTTTGAAGCCCGAAAGCTTGATGCGCTTTATCTGCACGTCAGCCCCCCGGCCCCCATCTTTGCGTCCTTATCCTCCCGGGCCGGCGAGCAAAGGCTCGAGCGCGCCCCAGTCATGGGCCTCGACGAGCTTGCCGTTAATGAGGAAGCTGGGCGTCCCCTCCACCTTGTGGGTCTCGGACGCCACCCGGCGCATCTCGATCAGCTTGCGCATGGCGTCGGCATCGGCCAGGCATATCGCGGCCTTGGCGGCGGGAACGCCGGCCTTGGCGGCGATCGCGTTTAGGCCGCCCACGGCCGCGAATCGTCCCAGCTTGCGCTCCATCGGAAGCGCGTCGATCGCCTTCTTCTGCTCGTCGGTCATCGCCTGGTAGCGGCCGATCCACTGGCTCTGGCTCGCGAAATAATCGTGGCTCAGCGGGAAGAAGGCGGCCGGCCCGGCGCAGCGGGCGAGCAAAGCCGCCGAAAAGTCGGCCGGATCGCGCACGAAGGTGCGATATTCGAAGCTGACCCGGCCGCTCTTCACATATTTGCCGATCAGTTGCGGCACGCCCTCGCCGGCGAACCGCGCGCAATGGTTGCAGGTGAAGGAGCCATATTCGACGAGCTTGATGGGCGCCGCCGGGTTGCCGAGGCGGAAGCCGCCTTCGGGCGTTTCGGCGACGACATTGGTCCAATTGCGCTGCGCCTGGGCGCCGAGGCCGGGGGCCGGGACCATCCCCAGCGGGACCAAAGCGGCGGCGGCGACGGCGGGAAGGAGGAAGCGCTTCATCTTACTGCATCGCCGCCTGGATCTGGGGCTCGAGCGTCGCCCAGGTGCCGGCATTCTTCGCCAGCTGGCCGTTGATGACGAAGCTCGGCGTACCCGGCAGCTCCGGGAAGTCGGTGGTCGCCTGCTGGGCCATCTGGACCAGCCGGTTGAGCTCGGCCTGGTTGGAGAGGCACTGGCGCGCCTTGGTTTCGGGGATGCCGCGGACGCGGACGAAATCGACGAGGCCGGCCTGCTCCGCCACCACGCCCACCGCCTGTTGCGGCGGCAGCGTCTGCAGCCGCTGCTGGTCGGCCGGGCTCATCGCCTGGAGCTTGCCGAACCACTCGGACTGCGCGCCGAACATCTGGTCGCTAAGCTTGAAGAAGGCGGCAGGCCCGTTGCAGCGGGCGAGCAGCGAGGCGGCCATGTCCGGGGAATCGCGCACGAAGTTGCGAAGCTCCAGGCTCGCCAGCCCGGTGCGGACATATTTCTCAGTGAGCGGCGGCAGCCCGGTCTCCGCGAACTCGGCGCAATGCGGGCAGGTCATCGACGCGAATTCGATGATCTTCACCGGCGCGTTCGGGTTGCCCATCAGGAAGCCGCCGGCTTCGGTCTGCGCGAACGTCTGGGTCCAGTCGCCGCCATTGGGCGCGGGGATCGCCGCCATCGACTTGCCGCCGGCCGCTCCCGCATTGCCTGCGCCGCTTTCGCCGCCGCAGCCGGCGAGGGCCAGCGCGAGCGCCGCCGCGGCCGTGGAGAATATCGCCTTCATCCTTACCCTTTCAATTTGCCGACCACGGGGATCGTCATCATCTCGGCCGGAACCGGGCGCCCCTGACTCGCGGCGACCCCTTGCGCAAGCGATTCCAGCACCGCCCGCAATTCCGGGTCGGCGATCGCGCGCAGGCTGTCGCCAAGCTCGGCCGAGAGCGGCCGGAGCGAGGGCGGCGCGGCACGCGCCTTGGCGGCGGCGACCTTAACCAGGCCTTGCCTGAAGGCGACGCGCTCGACCGCCGGATAGCCGAAGAAGCGGTTGACGCGCTCGATGATGACCGGCGCGACATGCTGCATCATCGGCGCATGGGCGCCTTCGACGATCAGGTTCAGCACGCCCCGGCTGCGCTTGCCGGGCGGGAAGCGGATCGATTCCGGGGCCGACACACCGGCATAACGCTCGCCGACAATCTCCCGCCAGCGGCTCACCACCGAGGATTGGACGAAGCCGAAGCGGCGGAAGGCGGCGCGCCCGACGTCGGGCACCATGTCGCCGACGGAGCGGGCACGGCGTGCCCGTTCCGGAACGACATCGCCGACGGAGCGGGCACGGCGCGTCCGTTCCGGCGCGGCAGCGGCCACGGCGCGCTTCGCCCGCTGCGGCTCCGGCCGCTCTTTGTCGGTACCGCCCGATTTGCCCATCGCGCGCAGCATGGCATAGCGGGGCATGGCCGTCGATGCTTCTCATGCCCTGCTCGCCTGGTATGCTGTGGATAAAAGGGCGCTGCCGTGGCGCGCGGAAGCGGGCGAGACGCCCGATCCCTATCGCGTCTGGCTGTCCGAAGTGATGCTCCAGCAAACCACGGTCGCCCATGCGCGGCCCTATTTCGAAGCCTTCAGCCGCCGCTGGCCTGACGTGGCGGCGCTGGCCGCGACCGACGAGGGCGAGCTGATGGCGGCCTGGGCGGGGCTCGGTTACTATGCCCGCGCCCGCAACCTGATCGCCTGCGCCAGGATGGTGGCCAAGCGCCATGGCGGCCGCTTTCCCGACAGCGAGGCGGAACTCGGCAAGCTCCCCGGCATCGGCCGCTATACCGCGGCGGCGGTGGCGGCGATCGCCTTCGGCCGGCGCGCGGTCGTCGTCGACGCCAATGTCGAGCGGGTGGTGGCGCGGCTGTTCGCGGTCGGGACGCCGTTGCCGGCCGCGCGCGCGGCGATCTACGCGCTCGCCGATGGCATCACGCCGGACGATCGGGCGGGCGACTTCGCACAGGCGATTATGGATCTCGGCGCCACCGTCTGCACGCCGCGCCGGCCCGCCTGCGGCCGCTGCCCGCTCGCCCCCTCCTGCCGGGCCCGGCGCGAGGGGAATCCGGAGCTTTATCCGGTTAAGGCGGCCAAGGCCTCGAAGCCCCAGCGCGAAGGCAATGCGTATTGGCTGGAGCATGACGGCCACGTCCTGCTGGTCCGGCGCCCCCCGCGCGGCCTGCTCGGCGGCATGCTCGCGCTTCCGACCGGCGCATGGGGCGAGGCGGCTGCGCCCGGCGACGGCGCACCGGCCGCGGCCCGGTGGAGCGACGCCGGCACGGTCGACCATGTCTTCACCCATTTCGCGCTCCGCCTCCGCCTGTTCTGCGCCCGCGCCGCCGGCCGCGAAGCCGACCAGCTCTGGTGGCCGGTGGACCGCCTCGCCGAGGCCGGCCTGCCGACCCTGTTCGCCAAGGCGGCGGCCCGCGGCGCCGAATGGCGGCGGGCGGCATGAGGCCCGGCTTCACCGGCTCCACGGTCGACCGCGCCGACCACCTTCGCCTCGACCTTCAGCGTCTCGCCGAGCTCCGCGCCCACGCCTCCGCCCGGCTGCTGCGGCTGGCGGTGCACGATCCCTGCCTCGAGGACGGCCGGCTCGCCTGGGGCACCCTCGCCGATAGCTCGGCCGAGGAGGACCTGATCTTCCTCGGTCTCGACGGCGATATTCCCCTGTTCGCGCCGCTGCCGCGGGTCGAACCCGGCCAGCGCGCCTGGGCGGTGTTCGGTTTGCTCCAGGACATGGCGAGCGAGGATGCGGCTTTGTGGGGCACCGCCCGCAGCCTCATCGAATGGCACAACCGCAATGGCTTCTGCTCGAACTGCGGCACGCCGACGCGGCTCTTCCGGGCCGGCTGGGGACGCAAGTGCGACACCTGCCAGGCCGAGCATTTCCCGCGCGTCGACCCGGTGGTGATCATGCTCGCCCAGCATGACGGGCGGGTGCTGGTCGGCCGCCAGCCGCAATATCCAGCGCGGCGCTATTCGGCGCTGGCCGGGTTCGTCGAGCCGGGCGAGTCGATCGAGGAAGCGGTGGCGCGCGAGCTCAAGGAGGAAGCCGGGATCGCCGTCGCCAACGTCCGCTACGTCGCCAGCCAGCCCTGGCCCTTTCCCGGCTCGCTGATGATCGCGTGCATCGCCGACGCCGCCTCGGACGCGCTGACGCTCGACCGCAACGAGCTCGAGGACGCCTTCTGGGTCGACCGCGCGGGCGTCGCCGCGGCGCTTGCCGGGGAGGCCGGCGCGCCCTTCCTCGCGCCGCCCCATTTCGCCATCGCTCATACTCTGTTCGCGCGCTGGCTGGCTTAGCTCAGCCGCTTGCCCCCGCCACCCGCCGCGCCTAAAGGGGCGCCAATTCAATCGCGCGCCCGCAATTCCTCGCGTCGGCGCGGCTTGGCGGAGGTTCGGGCGGCATGGACGATCGGTTCAACACGATTGCGGGCTGGGTGCTCGGCGCGGGCATCGTTGCGCTCGGCGCCGCGCTCGTGACCGGCGAAGTGTTCAAGTCCGAGCGGCCCGAAAAGATGGGCTATCCGATCGAAGGCGTCGAGGAGGAAGGCGAAGGCGGCAGCGACGCCGAGCAGCCGATCGCCTTCTTCATGGCCTCGGCCGATCCGCGGCTCGGCGAGCAGGTGTTCAAGAAATGCGCCGCCTGCCACACCGCTACTCCGGGCGGCCCCAACGGGCTCGGTCCGAACGTCCACGGCATCATGGGCCAGCCGGTCGCGGCCCGGCCCGGCTTCGCTTATTCGGACGCCTTGAAGGGCAAGGGCGGCACCTGGGACTGGGAGGCGATGAGCCAGTGGCTGAAGTCGCCCAAGAGCTTCGCGCCCGGCACCAAGATGACCTTCGCCGGCCTCTCCAAGCCCGAGGATCGCGCCAATCTGATGGCCTGGCTCAATACCCAGGGCAGCAACTTGCCGCTGCCGCCGCCACCCGCCGCCGCCGGCAACCCGGCCCAGGCCAAGGCGGAAGCCGCCGACATGCCGGCGCTCGGCGACAAGGGCGAGGACGAGCCGGTGCTGACCGAAGGCCAGGCCGCGAAGCAGCCGGGCGGCCGCGTGATGGGCGAAGGCGCCCCCTCCACCGCCGGCCGGGACGAGCAGTCCAAGGCCAAGGGCGAGTAAGCGGGAGCGCCCGCTAGGCCACCGCCACGAAATCGGCGCTGGTGAGCGCGGTCCCCGGGTCCAGCTTCGCGAACAAAATTGCGGCCGTGCCGCCCACGCCGTCGGCATCGTAGAAGATGCGCCCCGAAGCCTGGTCGTAGAGTATCCGGTCGCTCGCGTCCTGCGCGGCGGTGCCGGTGTTGAAGGCCGAGGCGGCGAGGAAGCCGTTCTTGGGGATGCCGGTGAAGACCGACCGATCGAGGAAGATCGAATCTTCGGTCGCGAAGTCGAGGATGTCGTCGACATTGGTCGCGGCGCTGAGCGGGGCGTCGAAGTAGAAGCGGTCCGCTCCCGCGCCCCCGATCAGATCGTCACGGCCGCCGCCGCCGAGCAGCCGGTCGGCGCCGCCAAGCCCGCGCAGCGTATCGCCGGCGCCGAGGCCGCGCAGCAAATTGGCGCCGGCATTGCCGATGATCTGGTTGCTTAGCGCGTTGCCGGTGAGGTTGATCGCGCCGGTGCCGGCATCGCTGGCGGTGCTCAGCGTCTCGACATGGGCGCCCGCGTCCAGGGCATAGCTCACCGTCGCGAACACCCGGTCGGTGCCGCCGGCGGCGGCTTCGACGATGCGGTCGCCTGCATGGTCGACGCGGAACCGGTCGTTGCCGCCAAGTCCCTTGAGCGTGTCGACGCCGTCGCCGCCGTCGAGCAGGTTGGCGCCCGCATTGCCGGTGATGACGTTCCTCGCATCGCTGCCGCTAAGGTTGATCGCGGTGGTGCCGGCCGGGTTGGCGGCGCCCAGCAGCTCCACTTCGGAATCCTCGCCGAGCGCGAAGCTCACATAAGCGATCACCCGGTCGCGGCCGCCATTGTCGGCTTCGACGACCCTGTCCCCAACATTGTCGACGCGGAAGATATCGTTGCCGCCAAGCCCGGTAAGCGTGTCCGCGCCGACCCTGCCGTTGAGGACGTTGCGCCCCGCATTCCCGATCAGATTGTTGTCGTAGGAATTGCCGGTGAGCCTGATGGCCGTGGTGCCCCCCGCGTTGGCGGCGCTCAGCACCTCGACATGGACGCCGAGCGCCAGCCCGTAGCTGACCTTGGCCAGGATCCGGTCCGCGCCACCGGCATTGGCCGCTTCGATCACCGCGTCCAACGCGTGGTTGACCGTATAGCGATCGTTGCCGAGGCCGCCTTCCATCCGATCCGCGCCGCCGCGCCCGTCGAGCCGGTTGGCCGCGACATTGCCGATCAGCCGGTCCGCGCCGGCGCCGCCCGAGGCGTTCTCGATCAGCACCTTGTTGGCGATGGTGAACCCGCCGAACACGCCGTCGACATAGGAGATGGCCCCGCCGCCGGTCGGCGAATAATCGAGCGTGGCGGGCCGGAGGTCGATCGTCGCCGCGGCCGGGCCGTCATGGACGATGGTGTCGTTGCCCCCCGTGTCCCAGATCGAGCTCCAGTAAGTGCCGGCGGCATTGGCGCTCGGGAGGATGTAGGTGGTGTTGCCCGCATTGCGGGCGGCGGCCCCGTATTTTTCATGGATGACCGCGATGTCGAGCGCCATCGGGCCAGACTGCCAGCCATAGGCGTCGCTCTCGGGGACGCCGTTCGGGTGCCGCACCCAGCCGTCATTGTACGACATGGTCGTATAGACGCCCTGGTTGAGATCATGGGGGCCGTAGCTTCCGAACGGGCCGCTGACCCCCGGCATCGTGGTCGAGGTGCCGCCATCGTCATGCGGATGGGCGAGGCCGAGCCCGTGGCCGATCTCGTGGATGAGGGTGATGAAGCCGTAGCCGCCCTTTTCGAGTCCCCCGGTGGCGCCGGTGCGGTCCCAGCCCTTGCCGGCGGTGCTGAACACGCCGACGCCTTCATTGGTCTCGCCCGGCGGGTTGAAATAGCCGAGATAGTCGGCGCTGGCATCGGTCACCAGCTTGAAGGTGGCGAGCGCGGGATCGTCCACCACCGAGAAGGTGAGGTTCGCGACGTCGGCATATTCCTGGAACGCCGCCACCGCGCGGCCCTTTTCATAGGCGGTCCAGCCGAGCGAGGCGACGCCGTCGAAGATCTCCCCCGTCTCCGCGAAATAGACGGTGATGGCGTTGGTGCCGACCTTGGTCCCCCAGTCGATCGTCTCGAGCGGCGATCCGGCGATCGAATGCTCCTCGGCCTTGAGCGCATAGCCGCCGGTCTGCCCGTCATAGGCCTCGACCTGGACGAAGTAGACGCCTCCTTCCTCGGCGACGAAGCTGGCCGCGGAGCTGGGATCGCTCGGGAACAGGATATCGTCGTTGGTGGCGAGGACGTTGCCCTCGGCGTCGAGGATGCTGATGATCGTGTCGAGCTGCCCCGGCGGGACGGCGGGCGCGTTCGATTCGTAATCGGCGCCGCCGGCGACTTCGAATACGTAGAGGCTGCCGGCGGTCAGCGACACCGAATAGACGTCGACGTCGCCGTCGCTCTCGATCGCGCCGAAAATGGTGCCGCCGATCGGGATGGCATCGGTGGTGGTGGTGTCGCCGGCGACGCTGTCGGCGCCGTGCTGGAACAGGTCGACCGTGTAGCCGCCGGTATGGCCGTCGCCGGGATAGCCTTCGGCCTGGATTTCCCAGCTGCCGGTGGTGGTCGCGGTGAAGGTCAGCAGCGAATTGGTGCCGGTCCCGCCATCGTCATTGCTGTCGACCTCGACGCCGACATTGTTGAACAGGGTGAGGAACGTGTCCGGCAGCGGCGTCGCGCCGGTGCCGCGCAGCGAGACGGTGTAGGTCTGGCCGGCCACAACGTTGAAGCTGTAGCTGTCGACATCCCCCGCTGTGTCGATCTCGCCGCTGGCCGAGCCGCCGACCGCGATCGTGCCGTCGGGCTCGTCGGCCGCTGCGGCGGCCGAAATCACCGGGGCCTCGAGCGCGCTGTCGCTGCCCCTGCAGGCCGCGCATCCGCATCGCGCCGCATAATCCTCGGACATTCCCTCGGCGTTCGGCGCAGCGAATCTATCGGCGAGCATGGCAATCCCCCAATTGTCCGAGTCGGCAAGGACGCGAAGCCCGGAAATAAATCACCCTTTCCCCACGACAGCAACCGCCCTGCCGCCCCGCCGATGCCGGGCCCGATCACGCCACCGCGATGAAGTCCTCGCTGGTCAGCAAGGTGCCGGCATCGACCTTCGCGAACAGCACGGCCGCCGCGCCGCCCGCGCCGTCCGCGTCGTAGAAGATCTGTCCGGTGGCCTTGTCGTAAACGATGCGGTCGCCGGAATCGTGCGCCGCGACGCCGTTGCGGAATGCGCCCGGCGCGAGCGCTCCGTCGGCGGCTATCCCGGAAAAGATCGTCCGGTCGAGCACGATCGTGTCGGCGGCGGTGAAGTCGAGAATCCGATCGACGTTGGTCGAGGCGTTGAGGCCGGAGTCGAAGTAGAAGCGGTCGGCGCCGCCGCCGCCGGTCAGCGCGTCGCGGCCGGCGCCCCCGAACAGCCGGTCACCGCCGCCAAGGCCGCTGAGCGAGTCGCCGCGGCCTTCCCCGCGCAGCAGATTGATCCCCGCATTGCCGACGATCGTGTTGGCGATCTCGTTGCCGGTGAAGGCGATGGCGTCGGTGGCCGCCTCGTTGTTGGTGCTCAACAGCTCGACCCGGCTGCCGCGGGCCAGCACGTAGCTGACGCTCGACGTCAGCGCATCGCGCCCCTCGCCGGCTGTCTCCCTGACAATATC
>DASVRK010000084.1:0-3077 GCA_036388655.1 Allosphingosinicella sp.
GGCCGGACTTGCCGGCGCCGAGCTGCGCCAGGGCGATATGTACGCGCTGCCGCTCGCCTCCGGATCGGCCGACACGATCATCATCCACCAGGTGCTGCATTACGCCCAGCATCCCGCCGCCGCCGTCGCCGAGGCGGCGCGCCTGCTCGCCCCCGGCGGCCGGCTGCTGATCGTCGATTTCGCGCCGCACGAGCGCGAGGAGCTGAGGGTGCGGGACGCCCATGTCCGGCTCGGCTTCGCCGACGATGCCGTAGTGAAGTGGATGGCCGAAACCGGCCTCGACGGCCGCGTCGTCGGCCATCTCGAGGGCGGCGCCCTCACCGTCACCCTGTGGACGGGCGAACAGCCCGAAGCCCGCTTGAAAGTCGTCGCATGAGCCCCGTCGCACCCGCTTTCGCCGCCAGCGGCCAGCCTTTGTTCGAGAATGTCGCCGGCGACATCGACGTGTCGTTCGAATTCTTCCCGCCCAAGACGGAGAAGATGGAAGAGACGCTGTGGGAATCGGTCAAGACGCTGGAGCCGCTGGCGCCGCGCTTCGTCTCGGTCACCTACGGCGCCGGCGGATCGACCCGCGCGCGCACCCACGCCACGGTCGAGCGGATCGCGCGCGAGACCAGCCTCGCGGCGGCCGCCCACCTGACCTGCGTCGAGGCCAGCCGCGCGGAGATTGACGAGGTCGCGCGCGATTATTGGGCGGCCGGCATCCGCCACATCGTCGCCTTGCGCGGCGACCCGCCCGAACAGGGCCGCAGCTTCCAGCCGCATCCCGACGGCTATGCCAATGCGGTCGAGCTGATCCGCGGCCTCAAGGCGGTGGCGCCGTTCGAGATTTCGGTCGCCGCCTATCCGGAATGCCACCCCGATTCGCCGAACAAGGCCGCCGACCTGGACAATCTGTGGCGCAAGATCGACGCCGGCGCGGACCGGGCGATCACCCAATTCTTCTTCTCGGCCGACTGCTTCTTCCGCTTCCGCGACACGGCGGCGGCGATGGGGATCGAGGCCGAGATCGTGCCCGGCATCCTGCCCGTCTCGAACGTCGCCCAGACGCGCAAATTCGCGGCGATGTGCGGCGCCAC
This sequence comes from Allosphingosinicella sp., assembly GCA_036388655.1. Lineage (GTDB taxonomy): Bacteria > Pseudomonadota > Alphaproteobacteria > Sphingomonadales > Sphingomonadaceae > Allosphingosinicella. The sequence goes on from DASVRK010000084.1 coordinate 1,080, forward strand.
CATCCCGAGCTGGCTCGACCGGCTGTTCGAAGGGCTGGACGATCTGCCGGCCGCGCGCCAGCTGGTCGCCGCCACCGTCGCGGCCGAATTGTGCGGCCAGCTTTACGCCGGCGGCGTCCGCCATTTCCATTTCTACACCTTGAACCGGGCGGAGCTTGCTTACGCGATCTGCCACCTGCTCGGGCTGCGGCCGAAGGAAAAATCCAATGAACGTCGCACAGCAGCTTAAGGCCGAAGCCGCCAAGCGGATCCTCGTCAAGGACGGCGCCTATGGGACGCAGGTCCAGGCGCGCAGGCTGGCCGAGGCCGATTATCGCGGCGGGCTCGACCTCGGCCGCGACCAGAAGGGCAATAACGACCTCCTGAACCTCACGCGGCCCGCCCTGGTTGGCGCCATCGCCGACAGCTTCGCCTGCGCCGGGGCCGACATCCTCGCCACCAACAGCTTCAACGCCAACCGGATCAGCCAGGCCGATTACGGGGCCGAGACGCTGGTGCGCGACATCAACGCCGCCGCCGCCCGGATCATCTGCGAGGTCGCCGACCGGCACGCGCAGAAGGACGGGCGCAAGCGCTGGGTGGCGGGCGCGCTCGGGCCGACCAACAAGACGCTGTCGCTGTCGCCCAACGTCAACGATCCGGGCTTTCGCGAGATCGACTTCGACTTCCTGTCCGACGTCTATGTTGAGCAGATCGAAAGCCTGGTCGAGGGCGGCGCCGAGATCGTGCTGATCGAGACCGTGTTCGACACATTGAACGCCAAGGCGGCGATCCACGCCGCCGGCCGCGTCGATCGCGAGCTGCCGATCATGCTGTCGATGACGATCACCGATTTGTCCGGCCGCAACCTTTCCGGCCATTCGATCGAGGCCTTCTGGGCGTCGGTGCGCCACGCGCGCCCGCTGTCGATCGGGCTCAATTGCTCGTTCGGGGCGGCGCAGCTGCGGGCGCACGTCGCCAGCCTATCGGGCATCGCCGACGCGCTGATCATGGCTTATCCCAATGCCGGCCTCCCCAACGATCTCGGCGATTATGACGAATGCCCGGAGACCACGGCGGCGCAGGTCCGCGAATGGTGCGAGCAGGGCATCGTCAACATCGTCGGCGGCTGCTGCGGCACGACACCCGAGCATATCGCCGCCATCGCGGAAATAGTGTCCAAATATCCGCCGCGGCCGATCGCCGCCCCCGTCCGCCGCACCATGCTCGCCGGCATCGAGCCGATGAACTTGGCAGCCTAAACCCCTCTCCCCTTCAGCGGAGAGGCCGGGAGAGGGGCTGTCCCCTCGCACGCATTAGAAGATTAAAAATGACCGCCACAGCCTATCTCCAGGACTCCCCCTCTCCCCAACCCTCTCCCCGCGAGCGGGGAGAGGGAGCTGTCAGTTCCTCCTTCGTCAATATCGGCGAACGGACCAACGTCACCGGCTCGGCCCAGTTCAAGAAGCTGATCATGGCCGGCGACTATGCCGCCGCGGTCGAGGTGGCGCGCCAGCAGGTGGAGAATGGCGCCCAGATCATCGACATCAACATGGACGAGGGCCTGCTCGACGCCGAATATGCCATGACCACCTTCCTGAAGCTGATCGCGGCCGAGCCGGACATCGCCCGCGTCCCGTTCATGATCGACAGCTCCAAATGGAGCGTGATCGAGGCCGGCCTCAAATGCGTGTCGGGCAAGCCGATCGTCAATTCGATCAGCATGAAGGAAGGCGAAGCCGAGTTCCTCGCCCATGCCCGCAAGGTCCGCGACTATGGCGCCGCAATGGTGGTGATGGCGTTCGACGAGGTTGGCCAGGCCGACACCCAGGCGCGCAAGGTCGAGATTTGCGAGCGCGCCTATAAGCTGCTGGTCGGCGACGGCTTCCCGCCCGAGGACATCATCTTCGATCCCAACATCTTCGCGGTGGCGACCGGGATCGACGAACATCGCAATTACGCCGTCGACTTCATCGAGGCCTGCCGGGAAATCCGCGCCCGCTGTCCGCACGCCCATAT
>DASVRK010000085.1:0-3070 GCA_036388655.1 Allosphingosinicella sp.
CGCCGCCCGCTCCGATCCCGCCGCCGCGCCCGCTGGGGCGAGATAGGTGACCTTGTCGTCCGGGCCGCCCTTCATCTTCTCCTTGAGCGGCGGCCCGCCGTCGTAAATCCATTTCCAGCTGCCGTCGGGCTGCTTCCGCCACACCGTGAAATAGCGCACCGGGACCGAGGCGGCGCCGGTGGTGAAGCCGAAATCGCCCGACGTCGCCATGCCCGCCCATTGCGGCCACCATTGCAGCGGCGCCCCCGGCGGCGGCCCATCCGGAAGCGCCGTCAGCCCCGGGCGCGGGTCTGCCGGCCGCGGCGAGAACATGATCGCGTCGGGCGCGGCATGGGCGAGGAAGCCCTTCTTGAACCCCTGCTCGGAGACGTCGCGGGCAAACGCCCGCTCCGCCTCGACCACCGGCACGGCCGAATTGGCGAACACCGGCAGGGCGAATGTGAGCAGGGCGAACGGAAGCATTCTGAGGCAGATGGGCATGGCGTCGATCCTTGGCTGGCGACCCGCGTCTAGCTTCGGTCCGCGCGACCCGAACGCGGCTTTCTGCGAACGGCCGTGCCGCTCCGACGAGCGGCTTTGGTCGCCGTGGAATCAACGGCTTGCGCGCCGCCGTGACTTATTGCAGGCGTTGCGCCTTCCGCTTTCACCAGAATCACGGCGCCGTCCTGGCGCTTTCCGGAGCTCATTCATGATCAAAGGCATCGCCGCTCTGTCGCTCGCCCTCCTGTCCTCGACCGCGCTCGCGCAAGACAAGGACGACAAGAAGAAGTGGAACGTCGCCGCGCCGCCGATGAAGACACGTGCCGTCCCGGTCAACACGACCGAAGGCACCTGGATGAACCTTGACGTCAGCCCCGACGGCCGCACCATCGCTTTCGACATGCTCGGCGACATCTACACGGTTCCGATTGGCGGCGGCCGCGCCACCCGCCTCGCCGCGGGCCTTCCGTACGAGACCCAGCCGCGCTTCTCGCCCGACGGCCGCCAGATCGCCTTCACCTCCGACCGCGGCGGCGGCGACAATATCTGGCTGATGAACGTGGACGGCTCCAACAAGCGCCAGATGACCAAGGAGACCTTCAACCTCCTCAACAATCCGAGCTGGAGCCCCGACGGCCGCTACATCGCCGCCCGCAAGCATTTCACCACCTACCGCTCGCTCGGTACCGGCGAGATCTGGCTCTACCATGTCGCCGGCGGCAAGGGCGTCGCTTTGGTCGAGCGCCCCAGCAAGCAGCACCAGAAGGAGCTCGGCGAGCCCGCCTTCACTCCGGCCGGCGACGCCATCTACTTCAGCTTCGACGCCACCCCCGGCCCGATCTTCGAATATGCCCAGAATTCCAACGCCGAGATTTACCGCATCGACCGCTACAATGTGAAGACCGGCGAGCGTTCGACCGTCACCGGCGGCCCCGGCGGCGCCGTGCGCCCGACCCCGTCGCCCGACGGCCGCTACCTCGCCTACGTCCACCGCGAGCGCGCCAAGTCGAAGCTCTACGTCAAGGATCTGCGCTCGGGCGAGGAGCGCAAGGTCTATGACGATCTCGACCAGGACGTGCAGGAGACCTGGGCGGTGACCGGCGTCTATCCGAACATGGACTGGACGCCCGATTCGCGCGCCATCGTCTTCTGGGCCGGCGGCAAGATCCGCCGCATCGGCGCCGACGGCAGCGGCCTTGCCGAAATCCCGTTCCAGGTGAACGACACCCGCGACGTCATCGATCCGCCGCGCCCCAATGTCCAGGTGTGGAGCGAGACCTTCACCACCCGCATGCCGCGCTTCGCCCAGCTGTCGCCCGACGGCCGCCGCGTCGTCTTCGAAAGCCTCGGCCGGCTCTACATCAAGGACGCCGCCGGCGGCGCCCCGCGCCCGCTCACCTCCGCCGACAGCGACTTCCAGCTGTTCCCGGCCTGGTCGCGCGACGGCCGCCAGATCGCCTTCGTCTCGTGGAACGACCAAAGGCTCGGCGAAATTCGCGTCGTCGGCCCTGACGGCAGCGGTATGCGCACCGTCACCCGCACGCCGGGCCATTATCGCCGGCCGCGTTTCTCGCCCGACGGTCGCACCCTCGTCTACGAAGCGGGCGAGGGCGGCAACCTCACCTCCGAAGCCTGGTCGACCAACCCCGGCATCTTCCGCGTTCCGGCCGCGGGCGGCGAGCCGGTCAAGCTCACCAGCGAGGGCGGCAATCCGCATTTCGGCGCCGACAACGACCGCATCTACATGGACCTCGCCGAAGAGCAGAAGGTCAAGCTGGTCAGCGTCGACTGGAACGGTAAGGACCGCCGCGTCCACGCCCAGGGCGAGATGGTGATCGGCTACGAAGTCTCGCCGACCGGCGACCAGGTCGCCTTCCGCGAGAATTACAACGTCTTCCTGATGCCCTTCTTCGCCGGCGCCAAGACGGTCGACGTCACCGCCAAGGAAGGCGCGCTCCCCGTCACCCGCGCCAGCGGCGTCGGCGGCCAATATATCCACTGGACGTCCGGCGGTCGCGGCCTCGCCTGGTCGCTCGGCCCGACCCTCTACCAAGCCGACGCCGCCAGCCTGATCCAGCCCGGCGCCGCCTACACCGCGCCGCGGTCCGGCCTGTCGCTGGCGATGCCGGTCCGCTCCGACGCGCCCAGCGGCACCGTCGCTTTGGTCGGCGCCAAGATCGTCACCATGGCGGACGAGGCCGGCGGCATCGTCGAGGATGGAATAGTCATCATCGAGGGCAACCGCATCCGCGCGGTCGGCCGCCGCGGCCAGGTCGCGATCCCGGCCGGTGCGACCCAGGTCGACGTCGCCGGCAAGACCATCATCCCCGGCCTGATCGACGCCCACGCTCATGGCGCGCAGGGCGAGGACGACCTCATCCCGCAGCAGAATTGGGAGGCGATGGCGCATCTCGCCTTCGGCGTCACCACCGTCCACGACCCGTCGAGCACGTCGAGCGAGATTTTCGGCTCGGCCGAGATGCAGAAAGCGGGCGTCATCCTCGCCCCCCGCACGCTCTCGACCGGCGAGATCGTCTATGGCGCCAAGTCGCCCGGCCGCTTCGCCGCGATCGACAGCTATGAGGATGCG
>DASVRK010000086.1:0-3820 GCA_036388655.1 Allosphingosinicella sp.
GCCGGTTGGCGCCGGCATTGCCCGCCACGCGGTTGCCATATTCGTTACCGGTGAGATCGATGCCGCCCAGCCCCGCCGCGTTGGTGGTGGTCAGCAATTCGATCTCCGACCCTCCCGCCAGCGTGTAGGAGACGCTGGCGAGCACCCGGTCGGCAATGCCTTCGCCCTGCCGTTCCCGGGCGACGTCGGCGACATTGTCGATGAAGTGAAGGTCGTCGCCAATGCCGCCATGGCTGCGGTCGGCGCCGGCGCCGCCGACCAGCCGGTCGTCGCCGTCATGGCCGTAAAGCTGGTCGCCGCCGGCGCCGCCGGTGAGGCTGTTGCCGACATGGCTTCCCTCGAGGATGTCGGCGAAGGCCGAGCCGAAGGCGTGCTCGAATTCGATCAGCACATCGCCGGCGGCATCGCCGCCGAAGCCGCGGCCCTCGTCGAGCAACAGGGTGACGCCGGCGTCGGAGCCGCGATAATCGACGATATCGTCGCCGAACCCGCCCGACAGGCTCTCGCGCCTCGCACCGCCCACCAGCCTGTCGTCCCCGTCCTCGCCCCTCAGCACCAGCAAAGCCGGCCCTTCGCCGGCCGCGGACGCGTCGATCGTGTCGGCGCCGTTGCCGGCGAAGACATGGATTTCGTCGATCCTGCCCAGGCGCTCGACGGTGACCGTCGCCGCGAGGCCGCTGATCCTGACCCTGCCGGCAATGTCGGCGAGCAGGACCGTGTCCGATCCCCCGCCGCCGTGGAGCACGACCAGGTCGAGGTCGGTGTCGAACCCGACGTCGAGGAAGATCTGGCGCAGCGAGGTGCCGGTCAGGTCGCCGATCGAGAAAAGGTCGCTGCCGCCGAAGTCGACGAAATCGACCCGCTCGACCGCACGAATGTCGAGCGCGATCGCATAGTCGACCTCGATCGCCGCATCGGTCGGCCCGGCGCTGATGGCGAACGTGTCGGTGCCGCCGCTGCCGCGCAGGTCGATGCGGTCGAAATCGGCGCCGCCGTCGACCGAGTCGAACCCGTGGCCCTTGAACCAAAGCAAGCTGTCGTCGCCGGCGCCGAGCTGGACGTCGTCGTCGCCAGTGCCGCCTTGGACTTCGTCGTCGCCTTCGTCGCCCCTGAGGGTGTCGGCGGCCGAGCTTCCCACCAATTTATCGTTGCCGGCGCCCCCGCTCAGGTAAACCGAGCGGCCGGCGCTGTCGGCGGACAGGAAGTCGTTGCCGCCGGCGCCGTTGAGGCTGATGAAATCGCCCGCCTCCATCGCTTCGATCGCGATCGCCGCGCCGAGGCCGCTGACGGCGAGGCCGCCGGCGGTGGCGCTTACCTGCACGAACTCGTCGCCGCTGCCGCCGGCGAGGCTGAGCCTGTCGGTGTCGCCGTCGCCGGCTACCCCGTCCACCTCGGCGGAAAGGTTGATGCGCAGATTGGTGAGGCCGGTGGGCGCGAGGTCCGAGACGATGATCGTGTCCGGGCCCTCCATCGCCGAGATCACGATCTCCTCGAAGCCGTTGACGTCGAGCAAAGCGCCGTCGGGCGCGAACGAGGAGGAAAGCCGCAGCCGGCCCCCATTGTTGACCAGCTGTATGAGCTCAAGCCCGGTCGCGGCCGCGTTGCTGACCGAATAGAAATCGAGCCGGTCGGAGCCGGCGCCGCCTTCCAGTATGTCGTCGCCGTCGTTGAACCGCCAGGTGAACAGATCGTCGCCCCCGCCGAGGGTGACCTGGTCGGCGCCGCCGCCGCCTTCGACCGTGTCACTGCCGCCGCCGCCATTGATGATGTCTGCCGCCGCCGACGGCAGCGATCCGCCGTCGGACGTGACCGTCGGGGAAACGAAGCTGGGGTTGATGGTCTCGCTGGCGTCGGTGCCGGTAAATGTCGCCATGTTCGTCTCCGTTCGGAGATCGGAGGTGCGCACATCTCACGCCGGGGTGGCATCATCGGCGCTCGCGGCCCCTGTCGACCTTCATCATGCGGTCAGCGTCGCAGCGGGAGGGCAGGGGGTGCCACTTTTCCCCCTCAGCCGCGCACCTTAGCTCAGCATCGACCCGATGACGAGTCCCGGAGCCGATCCATTCGCGCCCGCGGCCGGCGCGGGGCGGGCCTTCACCCGATCCGGCTCAACGCCGCTTGCAATGCGTCGTCGGCAGGCACGGCAACGTCCGGCGCGACGCCTTTTCCGTCCCAGTCCCAGCCGGTATCGGGGTCGAAGGAACGCCCGACCGGGATGAGCGCGGTGAGGCTGGTGCCGACCGGGGCAAGCGCGACGTAATGGCCCGCGCCGCGCGTGGTTTCGCCGATCAAGGTCGCGCGCTTGGTGCGCTTCAGCGCCAGCGCCAAATGCTCACCGGCCGATGCCGTCTTCCCCGAAACCAGATAATAAAGCGGCGTACGCCGCAATCGCGTCTCGGACGGGTCGGGCGCCACGACATGGTCGCGCGTCACATAGCCAGGGCGCCCCTCCCGGCGAACCAACGTCGGCCCGTCCGGGAACGGGCTTTCCTTGTCGCCCGCCGCCCGCGTCTCGAGCCGCATCAGCAAGGTCGGGCGCGAGAAGAATAAGGGGAGCATCGCGTCCATCACCTCCAGGCCTCCGCCCGGCAGCTCGCGCGCATCGATCACGACCGCCTTCGCGTCTCCCGCATGGGCGATGAGGAAGGCGCGCGCCGCGGGGGCGGTTCGCGGGTCGTGCGGAAAGGCGGTGAAGCGCAGATAGGCGACCCGCCCCATCATCCGCATGTCGGCTATGCCCTCGGGGAAGCGGGACGTGCCGCCGCCGGCTTCCTCGGGCGGGTGCTCGAACACTTCGTTCGGCAGCAGTCGCAGGTGGACGTCCGGCGCGACCGACTGAAGATCCTTGGTCAGCCGCTCGCCGAACGCCCTCGGCTCGGTCAAATCCTCATAAGCGCCGGCTGCCAGGTTCGACTGCAGCGCGAAGGCATATCTCTGCCCGACCTCCGGCTTCAAGTACATGGCGTGAAGCGCCTCGCCCAGTTGCGCAACCGTCGCGGCGCGCTCGGCCCGGTCGAGCGGCGCGGCCTGCGCCTGCGGGGCGGGCGAAGCAGCGGAGCGCGTTTGCGGGCCCGCCACAGCAAGCAGCACCGCGATGCCAAGCCACGCCAATGTTCGTCCCATCCGGTGGATCCTCGAAATCGTTCGCCAAGCGGTGCACGAACTTGGGTCCGCTTTCCACCCGTCCCGGACCTTCCACGGCTTTGGCTGGCGGCGCGGGATTGAGCCGCTCGCCCGTCATCGCTAATCGGAAGCGGTGAGCCACTCCCGCAAATCCCGTCTCGAGGCCAAGACCCAGGCCTGGATCGAAGACTGCTCGCCGAGCAGACGCTCGCGCCTGCTTCGGCACCTCGCCTTGCGCGGGGAGCCAATGGCGATGACCGAGCTCAGCCGCGTCGGCGGGGACGCAGGGCGGATGTCGCATCCTTTCTCCGCCCGCAACTGGAGCTATCGGGGGGTTCGGGGCGGCGATGCGGTCGCCGCCTACAATCTGGCGATGGAAGGCTTCAACCGGGGCGACTTGCAGGACTACCGGCGCTGGCTGCGGCGGGCGGCCCGGATGGGCGACGAAGACGCGGCGCTGCAATTGAAGCGGTTCGAGACCCGCCTCCCCCACGAGACGGCTTATGAATCCGGCCGCGGCCGGCCCTGGCGCAGGCGAGATTGAGCGACGGCACGCCGGGCGGAAGGCCGATCACGGCGGCCGTTCCGCTCGTTGCGGACCGCGCCGGCCTCGGGCATGCTGCTCCGATGGCGATAGGGCTGTGCGGCGGCTGCGGCTGCGAGATCGAGGGCGGCGGGAGCGGCTGCAGGAGCCGGT
>DASVRK010000087.1:0-2707 GCA_036388655.1 Allosphingosinicella sp.
CGCGCGAGGCCAAGGCCGTGTTCCACATGGCCGCCCAGGTGGCAGTCACCACCTCCATCGTCGATCCGCGCGAGGATTTCGAGATCAATCTTCGCGGGACGATCAACCTGCTCGACGCGCTGCGGCTGAAGGGCGACGGTACGCCGGTGATCTTCGCCTCCACCAACAAGGTCTATGGCGACCTCGCCGATATCGACTTCCGGCTCGAGGGCCAGCGCTACGTGCCGCAGGACGATGCGGTGCGGGAGCGCGGCATTTCGGAAAAACGCCCGCTCGATTTCCACACGCCTTATGGCTGCTCCAAAGGCGCGGCCGACCAATATGTGCTCGATTATTCGCGCAGCTTCGGCATTCCCTCGGCGGTCGTCCGGATGAGCTGCATCTACGGCCGGCGGCAGATGGGGACCGAGGACCAGGGCTGGGTCGCGCATTTCCTGATCCGCGCGCTCCGCGGCGAGCCGATCACCCTTTACGGCGACGGCTATCAGGTGCGCGACATACTCGACGTGTCCAACGCGGTGGAGGCCTATTTGAAGGCGTGGGCGAATATCGACCGGATCTCGGGGCGCGCTTTCAATTTGGGCGGCGGGCCGGCCAATGCGGTGTCGCTGCGCGAGCTCATCGCCCACATGTCCGACCTGCTCGGGCGCGAGATCGACGTTCGCTTCGAGGATTGGCGCGCGGGCGACCAGCGTTATTTCGTCGCCGATACCGGCCTCATCCGCTCCGAACTGGGCCTCGCCCCCGAGGTGCCGTGGAAGCAGGGCGTCGCGGCTCTGGCCGAGTGGCTCCGCGAGTCGCGCGGCCTCAGCGCCGCGAGCGAGGCGGTGCCGGCGTGAAGGAAGAGCTTCCTCGTTCCCCGGCGAAGGCCGGGGCCCAGGGTGGGCGAGACTGGACCCCGGCCTTCGCCGGGGAGCAGAAGGGCGCCGGGGAACAGGAGGGCGCCGGGGAGCAGAAGGGCGCCGGGGAGCAGAAGGCAGGCGCCGCAGCCCCGCTCCGCCTTCTCCTCACCACCGACGCGGTCGGGGGGGTGTGGCAATATTCGGTCGATCTGGCCCGCGGCCTCGCCGGCCATGGCGTGGAAACCGTCCTGCTCGTCATCGGCCCCTCGCCGAGCAAGGCGCAGCTGAAGCAGGCGGCGGGGATCGACGGCGCGACTTTGGTCGATACCGGGCTGCCGCTCGACTGGGTCGCCCGCACCCGCGGCTCGGTCCGCAATGCCGGCGCCGCCATCGCCAAGCTGGCGGCGAGCCACGCGGTCAACCTCGTCCAGCTCCACGCGCCCGCGCTGGCGGCCGAGGCGAAGTTTCCGGTCCCGGTCGTCGCCTTCGCGCATAGCTGCCTCGCCACCTGGTGGCAGGCGGTCAAGCAGACGGAGGTGGACGGCGCCTGGAAATGGCGCTCCGACCTGGTCGCCAAAGGCTATCGCGCCGCCGACCTGGTGGTCGCGCCCAGCGCCGCCTTCGCCGCGGCGACCCATGCCGCCCATGGCCTCGAAGCGCCGCCGCTCACCGTCCATAACGGGCGCTCGCCGCTTGCCTTGCCGCGGGTGGCGTCGCACGATTTCGCGTTCACGGCGGGGCGGCTGTGGGACAAGGCCAAGAATGTCCGCACCCTCGACGCCGCCGCCGGGCGGCTGGCGGTGCCCTTCTACGCGGCCGGCCCCGAGCGCGGCCCGAGCGGCGATGCGATCGCGCTCGAACATGCGCGCGGGCTCGGGTCGCTGGGCGAGAAGGAGGTCGCGCGCTGGCTGGCGGCGCGGCCGGTGTTCGCCTCGGCCGCGGTCTACGAGCCGTTCGGGCTCGCCGTGCTCGAAGCCGCCGCGGCCGGATGCCCGCTCGTCTTGTCGGACATCCCCACCTTCCGCGAATTGTGGGAAGGCGCCGCCACCTTCGTCGATGCGATGGACGATAAAGGCTTCGCCGCCGCGATCGGCCGCATCATCGGCGACGATTTGCTGCGCGCCCAGCTCGGCGCCGCGGCCAAGGAGCGGGCCGCACGCTATACGCCCGATGCCATGGCTGCGCGGATGGCGGAGCTCTACCGGCGGCTCGCGGCCAAGCCGGCCGACCCGGCCGAGCAGGTGGCGGCATGAGGATCGTCTATTTCACCCATTCGCTGGCGAGCTGCTGGAACCACGGCAACGCGCATTTCCTGCGCGGCGTGCTGCGCGAGCTGACGCTGCGCGGCCACGACGTCCGGGCTTATGAGCCCGAGCATAGCTGGAGCCTCAAGAACCTGCTCGACGATCATGGCGGCAAGGGGCTCGATGCCTATAAGGCCGCTTATCCCGAGCTTTCCTCGCGGCTCTATGGCCCGGCCGGCAAGCTCGAACGGATGCTGGACGGCGCCGACCTCGTCATCGTCCACGAATGGAACGAGCCGTCGCTGGTCGCCGAGATCGGCCGGCTGCGGGCCCGCGGCGGGCGGTTCAGCCTGCTGTTCCACGACACCCATCACCGCGCGGTCAGCGATCCGGAGGCGATCCGCGCCTTCGACCTGTTCGGCTATGACGGCGTGCTCGCCTTCGGGGAAACCCTGTCCGAAGTCTATCGCCGCTGGGGCTGGGCCGGCCGCGTCTGGACCTGGCACGAAGCCGCCGACATCCGCCTGTTCCACCCCCCCGCCGAGGAAGGTCCGCGCGAGGGTCTGGTCTGGGTCGGCACTTGGGGCGATGGCGAGCGCACCGCGGAGCTCGAGGAGTTCC
>DASVRK010000088.1:0-1868 GCA_036388655.1 Allosphingosinicella sp.
GTCGTCAACCTGGTCGGCATCCTCAAGGGCAACTTCCAGGCGATCCACATCGAAGGGGCGCGCACCATCGCCCAAGCCGCGGCGGCGGCCGGCGCCGGGTCGCTGGTCCACACGTCGGCGATCGGCGCCGATCCCGACCACCCTTCCGCCTACGGCCGCAGCAAGGCGCTCGGCGAGCGGGCGGTCCGCGGCGCCTTCCCTTCGGCGACGATCATGCGCCCGTCGGTGGTGTTCGGGCGCGAGGACAATTTCATCAACCGCTTCGCCGGCATGGCGCGGCTGCTGGCGGTGCTGCCGGTGATCCGGGGCGAGGCGAAACTGCAGCCGGTCTTCGCCGCCGACGTCGGCCACGCGGTCGCCGCCGCCGCGCTCGACCCGGCCGCCCATGCCGGCCGCACCTATGAGCTGGGCGGGCCACAGATCATGACGATGCGCGAACTGAACGTGTGGATCGGCGAGGCGACCGCCCGCAACCCCGCCCTCATCGACGTCCCCGACAGCGTCGGCCGGATGCTCGTCCAGCTGTTCGGCTGGCTGCCCGGCGCGCCGATCACCGGCGACCAGTGGCTGATGCTGCAGCGCGACAATATCGCCGCCGAAGGCGCCGAGGGGCTGCGCAGCTTCGGCATCACGCCGACGCCGCTTGCGGCCGTGGCCGACAGCTGGCTCACCTCCTACCGCCGCAACGGCCGCTTCGGCGCCAAGCAGCCTTACTAAGGACGCCCCACTTGCCCCTGATTCTGACGGCGATCCTGCTCGGCATCGTCGAGGGACTGACCGAGTTCCTGCCGGTCTCCTCGACCGGGCATCTGATCCTCGCCGCCGAATTGCTGGGCTACCGCGCCGAGCAATGGGCGACGTTCAACGTCATCATCCAGCTCGGCGCGATCCTGGCCGTGATCGTGCTTTACTGGCGCACCTTCTGGACCGTCGCCACCGGCCTGTTCGCGCGCGACGCCGGCGCCTGGCGGTTCGCGCTCAACGTGGCGGTCGCCTTCCTGCCGTCGGCGGTGCTGGGCCTCCTATTGATCGACAATATCGAAGCCTTGCTCGGCAACGCCATCGTCGTCGCCGTCGCCCTGATCCTCGGCGGCATCGCCATCCTGCTGATCGAGCGCTGGGTGAAGCCCGCCAGCCTCGAGCCGGGCGTGGCGGCGATCCCGCTGAAGCGGGCGCTCGGCGTCGGGCTGGTCCAGTGCCTGTCGATGGTGCCGGGGGTCAGCCGTTCGGGCGCGACCATCATGGGCGCGCTCGCGCTCGGCGTCGAGCGCCGGACCGCGGCCGAGTTCAGCTTCTTCCTCGCCGTCCCGACCATGGTCGGCGCGACCGGCCTGTCGGTGTTCAAGCATCATGAGGAGATCGCCGCCGCCGGGATCGACTGGGGCCTGATCGCGATCGGCTTCGTGGTTTCGTTCGTCGTCGCGATCGCGGTCATCAAATGGTTCGTCGGCATCGTCTCGCGCCACGGCTTCGCCCCCTTCGCCTGGTACCGGATCGTCGCCGGCGCCGCCGCGCTCGCCTGGCTGCTGGCGCGCTGAACCTGCCGGCTTGATCTCCTCCGGGAGAGGTGCGAACCTTCTAAGTCGCTCAAGCGGGAGGATTAGATGTCAGCCGCCGTGCTTCTGGCTCTCGGGGCGCTCGCCGCGGCCGCGCCGCCTGCCGCGCCGCCCGGCACGGCTCGCCCGGCTCCTCCTCCGATCGTCAAGGTCGTGCCCGCACCGCCCGGGGCGGCGCCGGTCGATCCGGCCCGGCTCGCCGCCCCCCAGCGCATGATGCTGCAGATCCTGCCGCCCGGAACCTATGCCAAGCTGACCGGCGGATCGGTGCGGACGATCGTCGAGGCCGCCGCCGCGGGCGCCTTCCACGAC
>DASVRK010000089.1:0-1541 GCA_036388655.1 Allosphingosinicella sp.
GAGATAATAATCGCGGTCGGGAAGGCCGAGGCCGCCCTGCCCGACATAGACCGTGTAGCGGCTATTGTCCTTGAGGTCCTGCTCGACCTGCGGCCCGATCGGCACGTCGATGCCCATCCGCGCCGCTTCGCCGAACGCGCGGCCGAGGTCCGCGGAGGAGCGGATCGCCTCGATCTTGGCGAAATAGGGCTTGAGCGGCTCGGCGCCCTTCGCCTCGATCGCGGCTTCGTCCATGAAGCTGGCGTAGAAATCGCCGACCTTGCGGGCGTTGCTGCCGGGCGCGCCCCTGGACGCGGCCGCTTCCTCGATGATCGCGCGGGTGCGCTGGTCGGAAAGGTCGCGGAGCATCCCGAAGCCGCCCCAGCTCGACTTGTCGGCGGGGATTTCGGTGGTCCGCGCCCAATTGCCGTTGACGTACTCGAAGAAGCTCTCGCCCGGGCGGACATTCTTGTCCATGCCCTGGGTGTCGACGCCCCAGCTGCCGAGCTGCGGCTTCGAAGCGGCGGCGGCGCTGCCGGCCGCGCCGGCTTCGGCGGCCCAGCCTGGCGACGTGGCGACGGCGACGCTGAGCGCGGCGACGCCGGCCAAAATCAAATGTTTGACCATATTACCCTCTTCCCGGTGTGTGATGATGCTCACACACTAAGGCTTGGGAACGATCTTGGGAAGGGGGAGCGGGTGTGCGCCCGAATGGAATCGTTCCCCGGCGAAGGCCGGGGTCCAGACCCAACCATCCTCTGGACCCCGGCTTTCGCCGGGGAGCAGCCGCGGCCGCGGAGAACTTAGCGGAGCAGCTCGAGCCGGACGCGGGCCTTGCCGGCGCGGAACATGTCGATCTGCTTGGCGGCGCCCAGCGAGAGGTCGAGCACGCGGCGGTGGGTGAAGGGGCCGCGATCGTTGATGCGGACGACGACGCTCTTGCCGTTGCTCTTGTTGGTGACGCGAAGCTTGCTGCCGAGCGGCAGGGTGCGGTGGGCGGCGGTGAGCGCATAAGGATTGAAGCGCTCGCCGCTGGCGGTGCGGTTGCCGGCCAGCTCATGGCCGTAATAGCTGGCCTCGCCCTCGCCGACCTGTTCGTACAGCGCTTCGACGGCTTGCAGCTTGGTGGCGGCTTCGGCCCGCATTCGCGGCGTGGTCACGATCGGCTTGAACGGCTGCGCGGTCGCGCCGGCGATTGCGGCGGAGCCGGTCGGCGTGTCGGCGAGCACCGGCGCCGAGGAGACCAAACCGGCGGCGGCCAGCACGGCAAAGGCATGGCCGCAGCGGCCAAGCTTGAAAGCGATCATGGAAGTGCCCCTTTAGCTCGTTGGGAAGAGGCATAATTGAGGCGGCTTAACGAGTCCCACCCGAGTCGATGTTCCGAGCCGTCAGCGGGACGAACGACATAATCAAGGTTAATAAGAGGGAACTTACTCTTATCGACATGAAAAGGTGTTGCTGTCACTTTGGCGGCGATGCGTGAGAAGGAACTGAGGCTGGCGGCGATTTGCTACGGTGGCATCAGCCTTGCCGTCTACATGCATGGAATTACCAAGGAAATC